>CAJQNK010000107.1 GCA_905479655.1 uncultured bacterium
GTGCCTGAACCTGCTGCGTTACGCTCCCGTCGGCCTCCTCGACGTACCGACAGTACGCCTGCGTCGGCCTCGGTCGCAAGCCTTGCATCTTCAGACACCTACGACCTCTCGCGACGACACCCGGTGAGAAGGGCAGGCTAGCCGCCCAGGAACTTGAACCGGATCTGATCGCGCTGGTGCAGGCGGTGGGCCGCTTCCCGCAGCGCCTCCAGGCGCCCCTGCTCGCGGATCTCGTCGCTGGACACCCGGAGCTCCCACTCCAGGTCCGTGGTGTCGCGAACGGCCGTTCGCCACAGGCTCTTCTTCTCGTCCCAGGAGCCGGGCTCGGCCTCGTCCACGAGGTTCCAGCCACCCGGAAGGTAGGAGCGCAGCTCGCGCAGGGTGTAGTCGGGGGAGAGGGCATCGCTCATGACGGCTCATTCTGCCCGATTCGACGGCTCGGGGGAAGGGGTGTCGTCGCCGGCGTGGCTCGAAGCCGACCGCCGCCGAGCGGCGGCCGTCCGAGCTGGCGATGCCGTCCTTGACCGGCGTTTCGGCCCGTTGCTACGATCGATCAGCCTCCACCGGGCCCACCCGCCATCTCCATGACCTTCGGGACGCCGGGTCCGGACCGAGACGGCCGGGGCCGACCCCGGCGTTGCCAGCGGGCGATTACGAGAAACGAACACGCGGCGTCGACACGAGTCGCGTGCCGAACGACCGGCTTGCCATCCCTGGGAGACTCCTGATGCGTATCGAGCTGACCGAAGAGCAGAGAATGTTGCGAGACGAGGTCCGTCGCTTCGCGGACGAGGTCGTGCGACCGCGGGCCACGGAGATCGACCGCAGCGGTGAATTCCCGCGTGACTACTACGACCAGGCGGGAGCGATGGGCCTCGCCGGCGTGGCGGTGCCGGAGGAGTACGGCGGCGCCGGCATGGACGCCATCTCGTACTGCCTGGTGATCGAGGAGATCAGCCGGGTCTGCGCGACCAGCGGCGTCATCCTGTCGGTGAACAACTCGCTGGTCTGCGATCCGATCCTCAAGTTCGGGTCGGAGGAGCAGAAGATGGAGTTCCTGAAGCCCCTGGCCGCCGGGGAGAAGCTCGGTTGCTTCGCGTTGACGGAGCCCGGCGCGGGCAGCGACGCCGCGGCCCTCCGGAGCACGGCGCGCAGGGACGGCGACGGGTACGTCATCGACGGCAACAAGGTCTTCATCACCAACGGCACCGACGCCGACGTCGCCCTGGTCTTCGCCACGGTCGACCCGGCCCTGAAGCACCGGGGCATCACGGCCTTCCTCGTGCCCACCGATACGCCCGGTTTCAGCCACGGCGGGCACGAGTACAAGCTGGGGGTCAACGCCTCCGGCACGACCGAGTTGGCCTTCGAGGGCATGCGCGTGCCCGCCGCCTGGCGACTCGGCGAGGAGGGCGAGGGATTCAAGGTGGCGATGAGCACCCTCGACGGCGGGCGGATCGGCATCGCGGCGCAGGCCGTGGGCATCGCTCAGGGAGCGATGGAGGAGGCGCTCCAATACGCCAAGGACCGGGAGCAGTTCGGCCGGCCGCTGACCGCGTTCCAGGCGATCCAGCACTACCTGGCGGACATGTCCATGGAGCTGGACGCGGCCCGTCTGCTGACCTGGAAGGCGGCGTGGGCGAAGACCCACCGCAAGCGCTACAGCCTCGAGGCGGCGCAGGCGAAGCTGTACTCCGCCGAGATGGCCCAGCGGGTCACGACGAAGGCGCTGCAGATCCATGGCGGCTACGGCTACACCAAGGAATACAACGTCGAGCGCTACTTCCGCGACGCCCGCATCACCGAGATCTACGAGGGGACCAGCGAGATCCACAAGATGGTGATCGCCGACTGGATCCTGAAGGCGAGCTGAGTCTTGTCTACGGAGACCCTCGACCTCGAAGAGCGGACCGGGGCCGGTCCCGACTTCTCCCTCACGTCGGAGCAGGAGCTGCTCCGCGACGAGGTCCGACGTTTCGCCGAGGAGCGCATCCTGCCGGGGACCGGCGAGCGCGACAAGGCGCACCGCTTTCCCGAGGAGCTGATGGGGGAGATCGCCGAGCTGGGGCTTCTCGGCATGCTGGTCGAAGAGCGCTGGGGCGGCACGGGTTTCGATCCCGTGAGCTACGTCCTGGCGGTCGAGGAGCTGGCGCGCATCTGCCCGTCCACGGCCGTCACCATGAGCGTCACCAACTCGGTCTGCTGCTGGCCGATCCAGAGCTTCGGCAGCGACGAGGTGCGCGCGCGCGTCCTGCCGACGCTGGCCTCGGGCGGCGCGATCGGCGGCTTCGGGCTCACCGAGCCCGGCTCGGGCTCGGACGCCGCCTCCCTGCGCACGGCCGCTCGTCGCGACGGCGACGAGTGGGTGCTCGATGGGGAGAAGGCCTGGATCACCAACGCGGGCTACGCGGGCTACTACGTGGTGATCGCCCGCACGGACCCCGATGGCGGTCACCGGGGTCTGTCGGCCTTCGTCGTGCCGGGCGACGCCCCGGGCCTGCGGGTCGGGACGCCGGAGGACAAGCTGGGCCTGCGGGCTTCGCGCACCGCGCCGCTGTACTTCGACGGCTGTCGGATCCCGGCGGCGAATCTCCTGGGCGAGGAAGGGCAGGGCTTCAAGATCGTCCTCGCCACCCTGGACCACTCCCGGCTGGGTATCGCCGCCCAGGCGGTGGGGATCCACCAGCGGGCCCTCGAGCTGGCCGTGGCGTACGCCAAGGACCGCGTGCAGTTCGGCGTGCCGATCGCGAAGCACCAGGCGATCCAGTTCAAGATCGCGGAGATGGCCACACAGCTCGCCGCGAGCCGGGTGCTGACCCGTTATGCGGCGTCGGTCTCCGAGGATGGACGGCCCGACGCCGGCCGGCTCGCCTCGGAGGCCAAGGCCATGGCGTCCGAGGGCGCCAACAAGGCGTGCTGGGAGTCGTTGCAGATCCACGGGGGGAACGGCTTCTGCGAGGAGTACGAGATCGCGCGCCTGTACCGCGACGTCCGGGTCACCACGATCTACGAGGGCACTAGCGAGATGCAGCGCCTGGTGGTGGCGCGTCACCTCCTGCGGTGACGCCGGGGTGGGGCGTTGTCGGTGTCGGCGGGAGCTCACGCGAAGACGCGAAGACGCAAAGACGGCTAGACGGGAGGGGCGCCTCGGGGCGGAGGTATACTCGGGGCCTCAGCGTCCCCCCGCCCCGGCGTAGAACGGAAGGAGCAGCCATGGCAGTCGACGACAAGGTCACGCCCGACGTCCAACGTGCGGGAGGGCGACCGTCGGTTTTTCGCGACGAGCCCCTCGAGTCCATGGGCGAGGCCCGCCGCCGCTGGGAGGAGACGGCTCGCGACGCCGAGTCGCGCCGACCCTACTGGCGGAGTGACTTCACCACGGTGTCGGGATGGGAGGTGCCGCACCTGGTGACACCGGAGCAGGTAGCGGACATCGACCCGGTAGCGGAGATCGGCGTGCCCGGGGAGTACCCGTACACCCGCGGCGTCCACGCGACCGGCTATCGGGGGAAGCCGTGGACCATGCGACAGTTCGCGGGCTTCGGCACCGCCGCGGACACGAATCGCCGGTTCAAGTACCTGTTGGAGAACGGGCAGACGGGACTGTCGGTCGCGTTCCACCTGCCGACGCTCTACGGCTACGACTCCGACCATTCCATGGCGAGGGGAGAGGTCGGGAAGTGTGGCGTCGCGGTCGACACCCTGGCCGACATGGAGACCCTCTTCGACGGGATCCCCCTCGACGAGGTCACGACCTCCATGACGATCAACTCCACGGCGCCCATCCTGTTCGCGATGTATCTGGCGGTGGCGGAGAAGCAGGGGGTGGACATCGCCCGGGACGTCTCGGGCACCCTGCAGAACGACATCCTCAAGGAGTACATCGCCCAGAAGGAGTTCATCTATCCGCCGCGGCCGTCCATGCGGCTCATCACCGACCAGTTCGCCTTCGCCGCGGAGCGCGTGCCTCGGTGGAACACCATCTCCATCTCCGGCTACCACATCCGGGAGGCCGGTTCGACGGCCCTCCAGGAGCTGGCCTTCACGCTGCGCGACGGCGTCGAGTACGTCGAGTACGGTATCGAGGCGGGGCTCGAGGTGGACGAGTTCGCGCCGCGCCTGTCGTTCTTCTTCAACAGCCACAACGACTTCTTCGAGGAGGTCGCCAAGTTCCGCGCGGCGCGCCAGATCTGGGCACGGGTCATGCGGGAGCGTTTCGGAGCGAAGAACCCCCGCTCCTGGATGTGCCGGTTCCACACCCAGACGGCCGGCTGCTCGCTGACGGCGCAGCAGCCGTACAACAACGTCGTGCGCACGACCGTGCAGGCGTTGGCGGCGGTCCTGGGCGGTACCCAGAGCCTGCACACCAACGCCCTGGACGAGACCCTGGCCCTGCCGACGGAGGAGTCGGCGCGCGTCGCCCTGCGGACCCAGCAGATCCTGGCCCACGAGTCCGGTGTGGTGAACACGGTGGATCCTCTGGGCGGCTCGTGGTTCGTCGAGGAGATGACCCGCCGCATGGTCGACGGCACCTTCGACTACTTCCGCCGGATCGACGAGTTCGGCGGTATGGTGGAGGCGATCGAGGCCGGCTTCCCGCAGCGCGAGATCATGGACGCCGCCTACGCTCACCAGCGCTCCTTCGAGAGCGGCGAGAAGGTGATCGTCGGCGTCAATGCGTTCGAGCTGGATGACGAGAAGACCCCGGAGATTCTCTACATCTCCGACGAACTCGCCGTGGGCCAGGTGGCCGAGATCCAGCGGGTCAAGGATCGGCGAGACTCCGGCGCGGCCGTCCGGACCCTCGACGCCCTGCGCCGCGGGGCCGCGGGCGACGAGAACACGATGCCTCTGTTGCTCGACTGCGTCCGCGCGTACTGCACCGTGGGAGAGATCAGCGACGCCCTGCGCGAGGTCTTCGGAGAGTACGAGGAGCCGGCGGCTTTCTGAGGGCGGGTTGCGCTGCGTTCCGCTCCGGGGTGTGGGCCGTGCGGACCCGGCATGTTGGATGGGGCTCTGCTAGAATTCGCGTCATCATGGACGAGAGACGCTTCCGCATCCTGATTGCCAAGCCGGGCCTCGACGGTCACGATCGCGGCGCCAAGGTGGTGGCGCGAGCGTTGCGCGACGCCGGCTTCGAGGTCATCTACACGGGGCTCCGTCAGACGCCCGAGCAGGTCGCTTCCGCGGCGGTTCAGGAAGACGTGGACGCGGTCGGACTCTC
>CAJQNK010000108.1 GCA_905479655.1 uncultured bacterium
TCCGGACTCTTCGTTGGGAATCCTCCCCGATTCACCGAATCGAGTGCGGATTCCCGCCTTGATTCCGAAGAAGATTGCGCGCTCTCGCTCGCGCCCGGCTTCCACCACGGGCTCCTAGGGCGGACCGTCGCCCTTCGTCCCCGCCGGGTCCGACCGGGGAGGGTCGGTGTCCCAGGCGACGGTCGCCGAGTCCGGGCTCGACCCCGAGGTCCCAGCGAGGAGTTGCAGGACGAAGAGTAGGGGGAGAAGGTAGCGAGTCATTCCGGTCTCCTTCGGCCGGCCTCGCCCCCGGATTCCGCCCGCTGGGGAGAGGCGCAGTCGACTGAGGGAGCGGAAGCTCCGGGGACTGCCGGGTTCGATGAATGTCGCGCCTCTGCCTATTACCGCGGAAGAGAGGGGCGAAGTCGGCCACGGAGGTTTAGCGGCGACGTGGCTCGGGAGTCCGAGGAGGACCCCCGAGGAGGACGCCCGAGGAGGGCGCCGTTCTCCCCGGGTGTCGTCGGCGCGGGTCGTCGCTGAAGCGACGCGCGCGCGGGGAGGTCAACGGGACGGGCGAGCGGCCTCGAAGCGCCCCGGTGGTCGTGGGCTGTGGGGGGCGGCCTCCCGATCTCGCGGCCGGCGGGGCCGACCGGCTCAGGAGGCGGCGTGGAAGGAGCCGAGGACCCGGGTCTCCCAGGGCCCCAGCTCCATCGGCAGGCCCTGGGCGGCCAGCCGCCAGCCGGCCAGCCGGTTCTCCCGGGTGGTCACGGCCCGGCCATCGGAGCTCGGCCGCTCCTCACTCCAGACGAGGACCTGGCCGGGGTCGACGCGGCCAGCCGGAGCCAGAGTCTCGGCGAGTCTTCGTCCCTCGGCGTCGCCCGGTGGGGCGGGCTCCGGCCCGTCGACGATCCGGCCTCGGACGGTGGCGTCGCGGTAGTGGACGACGACCAGCTTCGCGTCGTCTCCGGTGCCGTGGGTGTAGGCGAGGACCTCGTGGGCGCTGCGACCGTCGTCCGTGCGGAACACCCAGAGCCGGAAATCCCGCCCGCTCGCGAACTCGCGCCTTCGGGCCAGCAGCGGGGCGATCCGTGCCCGGTGGATCGCCATCCGATCGGCATGGGGACTCTCGTCCCGGCGTGGCCGCTCCTGCTCCATACCGTAGCCTTCCTCGAAGCCCTCGATCTGGCCGTGCCCCAGGATGGGGAGCCCGGGCAAGGTGGCGAGGAGCGTCGCGGCGGCCAGGTACCGGCCGGAGGCCCCGAAAGTCGCGGCTGCGGGGCTCTCGTCCGGGTTCGTGAGGTAGTTGGCGAGCCGGCCCGTGATCCGGGGATCGTCGCCGAGGAGATCGGCGAGCCGGCGACGGACGGCCGCCGGATCGCCGACGGAGAGGTTGTGCAGGAAGCTGCTGTTGTAGACCCGGTGCATGCCGAGGGAGCGGACGAAGTAGCGTTCCATGAGCCAGAAGGCCTCGGCGAGGAGGAGGGTGTCGGGCGCGGCATCGGCGACGGCCTCCGTCACTTCCGCCCAGAACTCCCGGGGCATCCGCTCGTGGAACTCGACGCGTCCGAGGCCGTGCTCGGCCCTCGATGGGATGGCCCCGCCGGTTCCGGGCTCGGGGTGCCAGAGCCGGTGGACGTGCCGCCGGGTGATCGACATCGCGGAGTCGATGCGCAGGATGGGAAAGGTGAGCGCGACGTCGACGATCGCTTCGAGCACCGCCCGCCGGGCATCCGGGTTGAGGTAGTCGAGCTGGGCGGTGTCGTTCCACGGCAGACCCGTACCGTCGTTGCCGTGGTAGACATAGCGGACCTCGCCGGTCGCTCGGTCGACCCTGCGGAAGACGACCGCGGCGTCGGAGCGGTCGCGGTACCCGTCCTCCAGGTAGAGCCCCACCCGTGGATCGGGAGAGAGATCCGCTCCGGTGAACCGGTAGCCGGGGAACGGACTCTCGGGGACCGAGAGGAACCAGTCCGGGTGCTCCAGGACCCAGTCGGAGTCGATGGCCGTGTGGTTCGGCACCACGTCGGCGGCCAGCCGGAGGCCGTGACGCCAGGCCCGCTTGCGCAGGGTCTCGAGGGCCTCCATGCCGCCCAGGTCGGACGCCACCCGGTAGCGTCGGACGGCGTAGGCGGACGCGCCGACGTTGGGATCGCCCGTGGCCACCTTGATCCGGCGCGAGGCCACGCTAGGTTCCCAGAGCCCCACGAGCCAGAGCCCGGTGACGCCGTCCCGCGCCAGATCGCGGAGCGCGCCTTCCGGGATGTCGTCCAGTCGGCGGACCGGCCGTCTCTCGGCCGTCGAGAGCTGAGCGAGCCAGACGCGGAGGTTCTTCGCCACGAGGACGAGGCCCGGCATCCAGGGACGCTCCTCGGCGAGGCGCTCCACGCCGTCCTCCAGGTCGTGATAGCCGTGGGACGGAGGGGGCGGCCCCGGCAGGCCGGTGGCGGGCAGGCGGCACTCTTCGGCCAGGATCCCCTGGGCGATCCTCATCCCCCGGCCCAACTCGGCGGTGGGGCCGAGAGCCTCCAACCATCCGTCGAGCTGCCCCCGGAGGGAGGGTCCGGCCGCGCGGTCCAGGCGCAGAGGATCCGGCGGAGGGCCCTCGCCGTCTGGTGGCCCGGGGACCGTCGACAGGAGCTCGCCGACGCCTCGAGCCAGGTGGGTGTACGAGGGGACCCCGGCCTCGGGCCTCGCCGCGCTCAGCTCGGAGTCGTCGAAGAGCTGGCGAACGGGGCCGGCGGCGCGGTTGAGGTTGGCGGCGCGGATCAGCAGGATCTGGACGAGGAGGCTCTCGGCGTGCGGTTGGCCGGCCTCTCCCTCCGCCATCCATTCCTGGAGGGTCGAGCGCCCCAGCCGCACGTCGAGAGGGGGGAAGAGCTGGGCGAAGAGGGCGAGCGAGTGGCGGACGCGGACCGGATCGAACTCGATCTCGAGGTTGCGCAGGAGGGCGTGGAGGGCCCCCGGGGGAGCGGTCGCCAAGCGGCGTCGGACGAGCTGGTCCATCGCGCTGCAGACGAGGCTCATGGCGAACAGCTCGCCGGCGGTGGGCGGTGCGGGCCGACGGTTCGGCCATTGCAGGGAGATCGCGTGGGCCAGGGTGCGGGCGGTGGCCGCGTCCGAGATGGTCAACCACCCGCTCGGGTCGAGCTCGGCTCCCGCCGCCCCCTCTCTCGGGGGATCGCCCTCGAACCCCAGGCGTCGAGACGCTGTCGCTGACAGCGGCAGACGCCCAGCCCACGGGGGGCTCATCGCTCGGAGTGGGGCGATCCGTGGATCCTGCGCGGGTACCGTGACTCCGAGCGCCGCCCGGACCTCGCGGGCCAGGATGTGGTCGGTCGGCGACTCGAGGAGCTCCCGGGCTCCATGACGCACGATCTCCACGGCCGAAGCGATGTCGACGCGGTCGGTGACCAGAATGAGAGGGAGATCGGGTCGCAAGCGGTGGAGAGCCCGCACCAGCCCGAAGCTCCGGAGCTGGTCGCCCGGGCGGTAGAGCACCACGCACAGGACCGGTTCCCGACGCAGGCTCTCGAGAAGATCCGCATCGCTCTCGATCACGACCACGTCGACCGCGTCGGCGCAGAGCTCGGACCGGAGGCGCGTCCAGCGGGCGGGGTCGCCTCCCATCGCGGCCACGGTGGGCCTCCGGTGTCGCCCTGAGGTCTTCATCGATCCTGGTTCCGGCCGCGGGCGCCCGCCGGCCGCATGGCCTTCGCGGGCGCTTCACCCGGCGGGGCCGGGCAGCCGACCTCAGTATCCGGTCCGGCGCAGGGCCGACGGTATCGTGATTTGTACCTAGACCAGCGTTTCCGAACTTCGACGACAGTCCGCCCGCGATGCATCTCGGCTGCCAGCGTTCCGCCTCCTCGACAATGTCCCTGCATTGCCTGCGTCGGCGCGCCTTGGCCCCCGAGCGCCTCCCGTCCGGCCCTTGT
>CAJQNK010000109.1 GCA_905479655.1 uncultured bacterium
CTGGAGATGCAAGCGCCTGGAGATGCAAGGCTTGCGACCGAGGGCGACGCAGTCGTACTGTCTGTACGTCGAGGAGCCCGAGCGGAGCGTAACGCCGCAGATTCAGGTACATACGGTTTCGTAGTAGACAATTGGTGAGAAGGTCAGGATAGCCCGGGCGACCCGCTCCGTTCCCCTCAGCGCCTCCGCAACCAGGCGCTGCCGCTCTGGGCGGTGAGCACGATCGAGGCCTCTCCCGCGCCGTCGCCCTCCAGCACCTGGCGGCTCGACCGCTCGTCCTTGCGGCCGGGGAAGTCGCTGCCGGCGCTGCCGTAGCTGGTCTCGAGGCGGAAGGTGGGCGACGGGGCCTGGGACGGCCAGGTGAAGTCGATGTCGCCGTAGGAGGTCGTGACGGAGTGGCTCGCCGTGAGGGCGCCGCCCTTCAGGCCCGACACCGTGACCCGACCGCTCTGGTTGCGAACCGCGACGGACCCGGCGACGTCCGCGATGGTCACGCCTTCGTACGACGTCTCCACCTCGACGGGTCCGTCGACGTCGCGCACGCTCACCGCCGCGCTCTGGCCGGTGACGCGGAGGGTGCCCCGGACCCCCTGGACGCGAGCCGCGGCGTAGCTCAGGCGCACGCTCGTGTCGCCCCCGGCGCCCAGGAGGGTCACGCCGCCGCTGGTGTTCTCGATCGTCGCGACGCCTCCCACGCGCTCGATGTGGACGTCCTCGTAGGAGGTCGTGAGGTCCAGTTGGCCGTCGACCCCCTCGACCCGGCCGCCGGCCGACGAGCCCCGCAACCTCAGCCAGCCGCCGATGTCGGAGAGGCCGAACGAGCCGTAGCGCACCTCCACCTCGGCGTGGCCCGTCACGCGGGAGACCTCCGCCCTGCCGGAGCCGACGTCCAGGGAGAGCTCGCCGTCCACGTCGTGGACGGTCGCGTTGCCGTAGGCCACGCGCACGGTCGCGGAGGCCACCTTCGACACGTCGACGGCGCCACTGGCGACGTCGAGCTGAAGCGCGCCCAGAACCTCGCTCACCCGGGCTCCGCCGTAGCGGCAGGTGAGCGCCGCGTCCCCCGTCACGCCGCGCACCGTGAGCTCGCCGCTGGTGACGTTGACGCCCAGCGAACCGTCGATCCCGCCGGCCTCGACGTCGCCGTAGCGGTTCTCGATTCGCGTCCTGCCCGCGTCGGAGACGCTGACCGCGCCGGAGGTGTTGTTGATGTCGACCTCGCCGCCGATCTCCTCCACCCGGACCGCGCCGTAGGAGTTGTCCACCTCGAGGCGGGTCCCCTGGGGCACCGAGACCTCGAGATCGAGGTTCCAGGAGACCTGGTGACGCCCGAGGATGCGACTCAGGAACCCCCGCTCCTCGAGCTCCCCCATGCTGGCCGGGACGATCTCGATCCGGTTGGCCCCCTCGTTGATCTCGACGTCGAAGCCCTTCTCGACGGAGTCCATCCACTCTTCGCGGTTGGACCAGAACTCGAGGTGGGCTTGCACCTCGACCGTGTCGCTGTCGGAGCGGACGACGCGCACCTCGGCGGCGGAGGCCCGGATGGCGACGGCCCGGCCTCGGGCCGGCACCTCGGCCGACACGTCCTTGGAGCGGCTGGTGCCGCCCGCCGCGTCCGGTGCGGCCCAGCTCGGGCCGACCATCAGGAGGGCGAGGGCCAGGAGGAGGGCGACGGAGAGCCGCGGGCTCGAGGCCGTCGTGCGAGGGGAAGCGATGCGGGAGGTCATGACAGGGGCTCCTTCTCGAGCAGGTCGCGGAGGACCTGGGACTTCTGGTCGTAGGCGGAGGCGAGCAGGGTGCGGCCTCCGGGGTGGGCCGGATTGTCGTCCAGGAACAGACGAATCTCGGCGATCGTGGAGTCGAGGTAGGCGAGCCGGTCGCGAATCGCCAGGAGACGGGAGGCTTCGTGGGCCGGCAGACCCGGGTCGTCGGCGCGGGCGAGCAGCGGCGCCGCGGCCTCTTCGAGCCGTTCGATGGCGCGGGCGTGGGCCCGCTCGGCCTCGACCGCCTCCTCCAACGCCCGCGAGACCAGCAGGCCGCGGGCGGTCTCGGGGGCCGGCGTCGACGACGGCGCGAGGAGCACGGCGACGGTGGCCAGAGACGCGGCGAGGACGGCCGCAGCCGCCAGCCAGCCCGCCCGACGGGACCGTCGGCCGGCGCGCTCGGGGAAGCCCAGGAGCCGACCCGGCGGCTCCCGGCCGTCCGTCGCGGTCTCGGCGAGGGAGGCCGCCCTCTCGCGGTAGGCCGCCAGCACCCGCCGACGCAGCTCGGGTGAGGGCTCGGGCGCCTCGTCCACCCACCGGCGGGCCCGCTCGACGACTCCGTCGTGAAGCTCCAGTCGCGCCGCGCAGGTCACGCAGCCGGCGGCGTGACGCTCCAGGCGCTGCCGGTCGGCCGGGTCGTCGGAGACCGAGAGCTCGGGGAAGTCGCGGCAGGTCGCTCGTCCCCGGGTCACGCGGCGCCTCCGGCTTCCGGCGGGGTCGGTTCGAGGGTCGTACGCACCAGCGCGCGGGCCCGGAAGAGCTGGGACTTGCTGCCGCCGATCGAGATCCCGAGCTGCTCGGCGATCTCGCGATGCTTGAGGCCCTCGACGTCGTGCAGCAGGAGGACCTCGCGGGCGCCGTCCGGCAGGGCGGCCACCGCCCGCTCGAGGTCGAGGCGCAGGCCTCGCGACGGCGGCGCCGCGCCCTCGGGAGCCGCCTCGATCGCGTCCTCGGGGTACCGCTGGCGCCGACGCAGCCGGTCGAGACACTGGTTGACCGCCACCCGGTGGAGCCAGCCGCCGGGGTTGGCCGGCGGGTCGGTCGCGGCCTTGTCGAGGAAAGTGATGAAGGTCTCCTGGATCACGTCTTCGGCCTCCTCCCGGTTGCCGAGCAGGCGCAGGGCCGTCCCGTGCAGCCGGCGTGCGAGCCGGTCGTACAGTTCGAGGAATGCCGCCTCGTCGCCTCGGAGGGCCCGGTGGGCCAGCTCCGACACCGCGGCTGTCTGGGTCGGGTCGTCGCTCATCCCTTCGGCGCCCTTCTCGATAGGAAGACGACCGGGCCGTCCGAAGGGTTGGAAGGGATGTCCGGGGAGAGAGCGCCGGTCGCTCGGGCGACGACCCCGGTCAAGGGGCCGGTGTCGCGGATCGTCCCTCGAGCCCGACCGCCGCGGCGCCGAGCGCCCAACCGGGGTCCACCTCGGCGACGTGGACCCGGTCGTCCCCCGGCTCCAGGCCGTAGCCGTCCGTGAGGAGGGTCACGATGTAGGCCGCGGCGAAGCACCGGGTCTCGAGATAGGGATCGTCGCCCCGCTGGGCCTGGAGGGTCAGCCAGGGGGTGGCGCAGTGCCGTCGGCCGTGCTCCTCCAGCTCGGTCGGCACGAGCCGCGGACCCAGCCCGAAGAAGTCGGCCGTGTACCGGAAGACGGAGATGCCCACCAGGTCGCCCTCCAGCGGGGGGACCCCGGGGAGCAGGTCCGGGTCGCCGGCGTCGGCCGGCAGGGACTCCTCCAAGAAGCTCCGGATCGCCTCGCGGCACGGCTCCCAGGCCCCGCGGCCGACCCTCCCGTCGGCGAGCGGGAAGCCCGGTGGAAAGCAGTCCGGGGAGTCGACGCTCGCCCGCGCCCGATCGTGGCCCAGGCCCAGGAAGCTGCGGGTGAAGAGATGGTGGGACGGGCGGGTGGGAAGCTCGAAGCCTCCCAACCCCGCAGCGGTGGGCTCGAAGGTGACCTGGGTGGAGGCTCCACCGAGATCGAGGGCGCCCAGGGTCTCGACCTCGGGGGAGACGAGCCGGTCCGCCACCAGGTTGACGGCGACCCAGGCGTAGGCGGCCTCCTCTTCGCCGGTCAGGGTGCGCACCTCGCGCAGGTCGAACGGTCCGGCGTCGAGGTGCTCCTCCACGGCCTTCATGAGACGCGTACGGTCCGTTTCCGCCAGGCCTCGTACGCCGGCCGTGGCCAGCAGCCACAGGGGTGCGTCCCGCGCCTGCTCGGCTCCTCCGAGACGCTGGGCCGAGGCGTCCAGGAGGGCCGTCAGACGCCCCGCTCCGACCTCGGGGTCGGCAGCGAAGGTGTGGAGCGCGGGCCGGATCTCGAAGGTCCAGGGTTCGCCTTCCGGGTCGCGCACCGGTGTCAGGCTCGGCAGACCCGCGTCCAGCGGCCGCCAGCGGTAGAGGTGGGCGCGGGATCCGCTCGAGCCGGCGTCGATGACCAGGGCGTGGCGGGCGGCCCCGGGCTCCGTCCCCGGCGGCTCGCCGGAGCTCCCGCAGCCGGCGAAGAGCAGGCCGGAGGCGAGGACGGCCAGGAGGCGTCGGAGATGAGCCGGGTACGGTGGGCTCGGGGCGCTCAACGCCCCCGCGCCTCGTCGACCATCGCGACCAGCGCGGCGAGGCCCCGCTCCACCTCGGCGGCCTCGGGTCCGAAGGAGAGGCGGACGTGCTGGTGGAAGCGAGAGAGGTGCCGCGCTCGGCGCCGGCCGGGATTGACGTCGAAGAAGACGCCGGGGACGCAGATCACCTTGCGCTCCAGCGCCTGCCGGAAGAAGCGCATGCCGTCCGAGAGCGGTTCGGGCAGGTCGCGCAGGGAGACGAACAGGTAGAAGGTCCCGTCCGGCTCCCGGTCGACCGTCATGCCGATGTCGCGTGCCGCCGCCAGGGTGGCGGCCCGCTTGGGTTCGAACGCCGCGCGGATCGCGGCCATCTCCTGGCGCACCCGGTCCTCGGCGAGGAGGGGGATCGCCGCCCTCTGGAGCGGCCTGGAGCCGCCGCCGTCGAGGAACGAGCCGGCGCTCTCGATCGCGCGGATCGCGTCCCGCGGACCCAGGACCCAGGTGACCCGCCAACCGGGGTAGCGCCAGTTCTTGGTGAATCCGTCGAGGATCACGACGGGATCCCGGTCGACGTCCTCGACCCAGCGCGCCGCGCTCACCGAGGGGCCGGGCTCCGCCGCCTCGCGACGCCACACGTAGTGAGAGTAGAACTCGTCGACCAGCAGGGAGCAGTCGAGGCTCCGGCCGATGCCGATCCAGGCCGCCAGCTCGTCGCCCGAGACCAGCTTGCCCATGGGGTTGCACGGATTCGACAGGAGCAGCGCGCCCAAACCCCGACCGACCACCTCGCGCTCCAGGTCTCGGGCCGAGAAGGCGTAGCCGGACTCGCGGGAGAGCAGGATGGGGATCGGCGTCACCAGGCGGAAGATCTCCAGCAGCTCCTCGTAGGCCGTGTAGTCGGGCAGGAAGTGCCCCAGGTTCACGTGGCCGAGCGCAGCGACGACACGGGTCAGCCCGGCCCGTCCCCCGCCGGAGATCGCGACGTTCTCGGCCGTGTAGTGCGAGCCCATCCCCCGGCGATAGAGGCCGTTGTAGAGGTCGGCCACGGCCTCGCGGAGCTCCCACAGGCCGGGGACGGGGGCGTAGTCGGCGTCCGCCGGCGGCAGAGGGAGGCTCTCGAGCCGGTCCGGCGCCCCGGGCAGGTCTCCGGTCTCCGGCTGCCCCTGGCCGAGGTTGGACCAGTCGGGATGTCCGGGCTCCCAGCCCCGGTCGCGGGCTTCGCTGGTGACGTAGATGACGCCGGTGCGGGGAACCGGACGGAAGGCCTGGGGCGCTCGGCTCACCCGCTCAGCGTACCAAGACGGCGTCGGTCGCGGCGCCGGCCGTGGCCCGCGCTCGCGGAGATCCTCGATCTCAGACCGGGGTTCCCAGGAGCCCCTCGAGCTCGACTCTCCTCTTCGCCAGCGCCTCCTCGTCCTTCGCCTCGAGCACCAGCCTCAGGTAGGGCTCGGTGTTGGACGGGCGGACGTTGAACCACCAGTCGTCGTACTGCACCGTGATGCCGTCGAGGTAGTCGATGCGGCCGTCCGAGTAGCGCGCGGCGAGAGCGTCGATCCGGCCCTGCTTGTCCTCGACCTGGAAGTTGATCTCCGGGCTCTTGGCGTAGCGCAGCAGCGGCTCGACGATCTTCGACAGCGGCTGGCGCCGACGGCGCACCAGGTTGAGGATCTCCACCACCGCGAGGATGGCGCAGTCGGCGCTGTAGTTGCCCTCGAAGTAGTAGTGGCCGGCCAGCTCGCCTCCGAAGAGGCCGTCGCGCTCCCGCAACGTGGCCTTCATGAAGGTGTGGCCGACCCGCTCGCGGACGGGGACGCCGCCCTTCTCCTCGACGTACTCGGCCAGGGCGCGGGAGGAGCGCAGGTCGTAGAGGATCGCGCGGCCCGGATCCCGGGCCAGCAGCTCGCCGGCGATGAGGGCGGTCACGAGGTCGCTGCCGATGGGCTCACCGGTCTCGTCGACGAAGGCGGCGCGGTCCGCGTCGCCGTCGAAGGAGACGCCGAAATGGGCTCCGGTCTCGCGCACCTCGCGGCACAGGTCCTCGAGGTTCTCGTACTTCAGCGGGTTGGCCTCGTGGTTGGGGAAGGAGCCGTCCAGCTCGAAGTAGAGCGGCACGACCTCGATGCCCAGCTTCTCGAGGATCGGCATGTAGATCGTGCCCATCCCGTTGGCCGCGTCGAACACGACCTTCAGCCGCTCGCCCTCCTCGAGGTGGGAGAGGACGTTGTTCGCGTAGGCGTCGAACACCTCCGCCGTGGAGACGCTGCCCGGTTCGTCGGCGGGGTGGGCCGAGCCCTCCAGAACCGTCTTCTCCAGGAGCGGGATGCCGTCCGGTCCGGCCACGGGCGCCGCGCCCCGCCGGCTCATCTTGAGGCCGTTGTACTCGGCGGGGTTGTGGCTCGCCGTGACCTGGATGCCCCCCGCGGCTCCGAGGGAGCCCACCGCGAAGTAGCTCATGGGCGTGGTCGAGAGACCGATGTCGATGACGTCCAGCCCGGAGGCGGTCAGACCCTGGATCAGCGCCTTCTGCAGGCCTACGCCGTGGGAGCGCATGTCGCGTCCCACGACGACCCGGGGTCCGGCGGCCAGGTCGTCCTCGGTCAGGATCGTCCGGAAGGCGAGCCCGATCCTCCGTGCCATCGTCTCGTCGAGCTGGTCGGGGACGGTGCCCCGGATGTCGTATGCCTTGAAGATTCCCGCCATGTCGGTCAAGCCCTTTCGATGGCCAGTGAGAACTCGTGGTCGTCGACCGGAGCGGGCTCCAGCCCACGCCGGTCCTCGGTCGGTCGGAAGGTCACCGCGAGGGTCTCGCTCGCGATCCACTCTCCGTGGGTGGCGAGGGCGTCGGAGAGCTCCTCGTCGGCGGCGTAGCGTACGTGGATCCGATCGGAGTACTCCAGGTTCGCGGCCTTCCGGGCCTGCTGGATCCGGTTGACCGCCTCGCGCGCCCAGCCCTCGGCCACGAGCTCGGAGGTGAGCTCGGTGTCGAGAGCCACGAGTAGCTCCCGGTCGCCCTGGGTCGCCGTCCCCTCACGCTCCACGAGCCGCACCTCGACCTCGTCCGCTCCCAGCTCCACCATCTCGTCCGGGAGCTCCAGGACCAGCGCGCCCCGGCGCTCCAGCTCCGCCGCCAGGAAGTCACCGTCCGCCTGGATCAGGGCCTTCTTCACCAGGGGCATGCGCTTGCCGAACCGCGGTCCGCACTTGGACCAGACCGGCTGGACCTCGTGGTGGACGTACTCGGACCGGTCCTCGGCCCAGCGGATCGCCTTCACGTTGAGCTCGTCGCGCAGGACGTCCAGGTACGGGGCGATCCGAGCCTCCAGACCGTCGTCGGCCGTCACCAGGGTGACGGAGGCGAGGGGTTGACGGGTCTTGAGGCTGTGGACGTTGCGGGCGGCGTGCCCGAGGCGGACGATGCGTTGGACGGCGGCCATCGCCGTCTCGAGCTCGGGGTCCGTGTGGTCCGGGGCCGGTTCGGGCCAGCGGACCAGGTGGACGCTGTCGGCTGCGCGCTCGTCCAGCGAGCGCACCAGATGCCCGTGGAGGACGTCCGCGACGAACGGCGTGAACGGCGCGAGGATCCGGGCCAGGGTCGCCAGCACGTGGTAGAGGGCCTGGTAGGCGCTCTCCTTGTCGCCGGTCGCATCCTCCGCGGTCCCTCCGGCCTCCCAGAACCGGTTGCGGCTGCGGCGGATGTACCAGTTCGTCAGGTCGTCGACGAAGGCCTCCAGCTCCCGCGCCGCCTCGGTCACCCGGTAGCCGTCCAGGTGGCCCGAGACGGCGACGACCAGGCGGTCCAGGCGCAGCAGGATCCACCGGTCGAGGGCGGGCCGGGTCGCGAAGCTCGGCTCGTCCGCCCGCCCGGGCCGCCAGCCGTCCAGGTTGGCGTAGATGGTGAAGAAGGAGACCGCGTTCCACAGCGGGATGAGGAAGCGCTGGGTCGACTCGCGCACCAGCCGCGCCGAGAAGCGGGACGGCTGCTCGGGGTTCGAGGCGTAGAAGTACCAGCGCAGCGCGTCCGCGCCGGTCTGCGGCAGGACCTCCAGGGGGTCGACCACGTTGCCGAGTCGCTTGGACATCTTGCGCCCGTTCTCGTCGTTCACGTGGCCCAGCACGATGCAGTTGCGGTACGCGGGCTGGCCGAACAGCAGGACGCCAAGGACGTGGAGCGTGTAGAACCAACCCCGGGTCTGGTCGACGCCCTCGGAGATGAAGTCGGCGGGGAACTGAACCCCGTCGTCGATCAATCGCCGGTTCTCGAACGGGTAGTGGTGCTGGGCGAAGGACATCGCGCCCGAGTCGAACCAGGCGTCGATGACGTCGTCGACCCGGCGGAAGGCCCCGCCACAACCGTCGGCCGGGCAGGCCCAGGCGAACTCGTCGATGGTGGGCCGGTGCGGATTGAAGGCCTCCGGATCGTAGAGGTCGTCCGGCGCCTCGCGTCCCGCCAGCTCGAAGAGCTCGGCGAACGAGCCCACGGCCGTCGTCTCCTCGCAGGCGTCGCAGCGCCAGATGGGCAGCGGGGTGCCCCAGTAGCGCTTGCGGGAGAGCGCCCAGTCGACCATGTTCTCGAGCCACTTGCCGAAACGGCCCTCGCCGATGTGCGCGGGCTGCCAGCCGATCTTCCGGTTGGCCTCCACGATCTCGGCCTTGCGGGCGGTCGTGCGCACGAACCAGGAGACGGTGGCGTAGTAGAGCAGCGGCTGGTCGCAACGCCAGCAGAAGGGGTAGTTGTGGCGGTAGCGGTCGGAGTGGAGAAGCAGGCCGCGCTCCTTCAGCTCGGCCAGGATCTGCGGGTCGGCCTCCTTGAAGTAGAGGCCGACGAAGGGTTCGATCCCCTCCTTCTCGGCGATCCGTCCCTCGGAGTCGATGGTCAGGAAGAAGGGCAGCCCGTAGCGAACGCCGCTCGCGTAGTCGTCCTCACCGAACGGCGGAGCGGTGTGCACGAGACCCGTGCCTTCGGTGGCGGTGACGTAGTCGGCCGGGAAGACGAACCAACCGTCCTGGTCGGAGGCCGTCGGTCGCAGGTCCGGCGCCTCCCTCTCGAGGTCGGCCGGGCCCGTCCGGTAGGGCCTGTCGTAGCGCAGGCCGTCGAGATCCCGGCCGCGGAAGAGGGCGACGGCCGGCTCGCCGCGCAGGTCGATGCGTCGCCGCTTGCCCTCCACCTCGACGTCGAGGGGCACCGGGGTCTCGAGCTCGTGGCCGAACAGGAGGAGGCGACCCGGCCGCCCCGGGTCACGCACCACCCGGTACACCAGCTCCGGATGGACGGCGAGGCCGACGTGGGCCGTCAGGGTCCAGGGCGTGGTGGTCCAGGCGACGAGGTGGAGCCCCTCGGGCGCCTCCGCGCGGTTTCCCTCCAGGTCCGTCAGCTTCTGGCCGGGCCGCACTGGGAAGAGGGCCCAGACCGAAGGATCGTTCGCCTCCTGGTAGTTCTGCGCGACCTCGTGGGAGGAGAGGGTCGTGCCGCAACGGGCGCAGTACGGCTGGATCTTGTAGTCCTGCTCGAGCAGCCCCTCACGCCACAGCCGCGCCAGCGCCCACCACACGGACTCCACGTAGCGGTTGGTGTAGGTGAAGTAGGCGTCGTCGAGGTCGACCCAGAAGCCGATCCGTTCGGTCATGGCGCGCCACTGCCGTTCGTAGGTGTGGACGCTCTCGAGACACGCCTCGTTGAAGCGCGCGATGCCGTACTCCTCGATCTCCTTCTTTCCCGAGAAGCCGAGGCGCTTCTCGACCTCGATCTCCACCGGCAGGCCGTGGGTGTCCCAGCCGGCCTTGCGTGCCACGTGGTAGCCCCGCATCGTGCGGTAGCGGGGGAAGAGGTCCTTCACGGCCCGGGAGACCACGTGTCCGACGTGCGGCACGTTGTTCGCGGTGGGCGGGCCCTCGTAGAACACGAAGTCGCGCTCACCGGGGGGATTCACCTCCAGCGACCGCTCGAAGATGCGGAGCTCCCGCCAACGCTCGAGGGTCTCCTCTTCGAGGCGGGGAAACGGATAGCCGGAGGGCAGCTCGGGGAAGTTCTTGTCGCTCATGGGTCCCTGTCGGGGCTTGTCGTCAACCGGCGGCCAGCGCGAGGCGGGCGCTCAGCGCGGCGGCGAAGCGGCCCGGCACCTCCTGGTGGGGGGCCGCACCGGCGTCCTCCACCACCTCGAGTCGAATGTCCGGGCGATGGCGGAGCCACAGGTCGGCGGACTCCACCGGTGGCGCCACGGAGTGTCGGCCCCAGGCGATCCACGGCGGCCGGTCCAGGCGCGGGAGGAGGTCGGCTACCGGATGGTCGAGGTAACCGCACAGGTAGGCGGCCAGGGCGCGGTGCGAGCCGGGTTGGTGACAGGATCGGTAGTAGTGGTCTACGAGCGCGGCGTCCACCCGCTCGGAGGAGTGCATCTGACGTCTCAGGTGCTGTTCGATCGCCGTTCTCGACGTCGTCAGATTGAGCGCCGAGGTGCCGAGGACGGGCAGGCGGAGAGCGCGGTGGACGAGGGCGTCCCGAAGGTCCGGCTCGTCGCCGTGGTCCCCGACACCGTAGGGTGAGACCAGGGCGAGGCTCGTCACGACCTCGGGTCGGTCGACCGCTAGCTGCACGGCGAAGGCGCCGGGCAGGCCGGCGGCGACGAGGTGGGTGGGCTCACGAACGACGTCCGAGAGGAAGTCGCCCAGAAGCTGGAGATAGAGCTCCGCGTCGTACGTCACGCCCGGCTTGTCCGAGCGGCCCCACCCGAGGAGGTCGGGCGCGAACACACGGTAGCTCTCGGCCAGGATCTCGGCGGTCTGCCGCCACTCCTCGGCGTCGTGACCCGGGCCGAAGGAGTGGAGGAGCACCAGGTTCGGGCCGTCGCCGAGGCGCGCGTAGGCGATCTCGCCGAAGGTCCAGGCGTAGCGCTGAAGCCGGCCCCACGTGGCCGCCTCGGTCCGCCGCCGGCCCCTGGCGACCCAGGCGTTGGCGAGGGCGGGGAGGCCCACCGCGGCCGTTCCGAGGAGCAAGCCGCGCACGAGGCGGCTCCGTCGCCGCCGCTTCTGCTCCTGATCCGCAGAGTCCGCCATGGGCGACAGAGGATAACAAAGGCGGGGCGACCCGATAGACTCGTGTCCATGCCCTCCCGCCCCATCGTCCGCCTCGGTCATCCGGCCCTGCGCTCACCCGCGGAGGCGGTGCCGGAAGAGGCGATCGGAGGCGATGGACTGATGGCGCTGGTGGCGGACATGGAGGAGACCCTGCGCGAGGCCGACGGGGTCGGGCTCGCGGCGCCCCAGCTCGGCATCCCGCTTCAGCTCTTCCTGTGGCTTCCCGATCCTCCGACGGGGGTTGCGCGGGCGGTCGTCAATCCGATGCTCGAGCCGGAGTCGGGAGAGCTGATCTACGACTGGGAGGGCTGCCTGTCGATTCCGTCGATGCGCGGCCTCGTGCCTCGTCATCCCGCGGTGCGACTCCGGGGCCTCGACCCCACCGGCGAGGCCGTCGACACGATGGCTCGAGACCTCGAGGCGCGGATCGTGCAGCACGAGTACGACCATCTGAACGGTGTCGTCTTCCTGGATCGCATGCACGATCTCCGCTCCCTGGCGTTCGAGGAGGAGTGGCTCGAATTCATGGTGGCCGGCGACGACGGGGTCGACACGGCGGATACCGAGCGGTCGGAGGACGGGCGCTCCTGACGCTTCGACCCGGGGTCCCGGGACCTCGGGGAGGGGGCATCCGGGGAGAGCGTCTCTGGAATGGGTCGCGAGCTGCACGTCGTCTGGGTCGGCCGGCATCGGCGGGACGAGTGGGAGAGGTTGACGGGCCGCTACCGGGAACGGATCGCCCATCACATCCCGGTTCGGGACGTGCCCCTCAAGGTGCGGGCGGGCGGCGACGACGCCCGCCGGCTGCGCATCGAGGCCGACGCGATCCGCGAGGCCCTACCGGATCCCTGCTGGAGCGTGGCTCTGGATCGTCGGGGCCGCTCCCTGTCGTCGCGGGAGCTGGCGGGGCACCTGAGGCGTTGGACCCGGGACTGGCCGCATCCGGTCGCGTTCCTCGTGGGTTCCGACCTGGGTCTCGACGCAGAGCTCGTTTCGTCCTGCCGTTTTTCGCTGTCCCTGGGTCGGCTCACCCTGCCCCACGAGTTGGCACGTCTCGTCCTCTACGAACAGATCTACCGGGGACTGTCCATTCTGGCCGGAATAAAGTACCATCGCGAATCGTTTTGATTGCACTGCTCAGAGGCGGCCGTTCGGCCGCTCTAGCATCGAGCCGGAAGGAGGAGGCGTGGCACAACGCGGACGGGTGAAGGAGGAGCGGTCGGACCCGGAGCTGTTCCGGGAATCCCTCCATCGGTACCGTCGGGAGATCCTCGATCTCTACGAGCATGACCTCCGTGCCGGCCAGTCCTCGAACGACGAGGGCACGGAAGATATCGTGGACCGCGCCAACAACGCCTACAGCCGGGAGCTGATGTTCCAGCTCACGGGCGCCGAACGGGATCAGCTGATCCAGATCGAGGAGGCCATCCGCCGCCTCGATGACGGCTCGTTCGGAATCTGCTCCAACTGCGGCGAGACGATCGGCGACCGGCGGCTCGAAGCCCTCCCCTGGGCCCGATACTGCATCGATTGCCAGGAGCGGGACGAGCGGGGCCTGCTGGACGACTAGTTCTAGTGGACTGTAACGCTCGAACGGCCAGTGCCTGAGCGGCCCTCGAGACCGACCTCGGCGTTGCGGCTCCTCGCCATCTGATGCGAGCTCGAATCGTTCTGGGAACCCTCCTCGGCGTGATCGCCGTCTCGGTGGTCTCCTACCTCACCTACCTCAACGCCGAACTGCTCCAGGTCCCCCTGAGGTTGCCCTGGGGGCTGAGCTGGCCGTTGTGGGCCGCTTCGGCCGGCCTCTTCCTGCTGGGTTTCCTGCCGCCGACGATCCTCCTGGTCGTGCGTGCCCTCTCGGTCGAGCTCGAGGAGCGCCGGCTCCGACGTCGCCGACGGGCCGACCGGAGCCTGGCCGCCGCGGTGAGGCGGGCGGTGGACGGCGCGGCCGACGGCCAGTGGCAGCGGGCGGTCGACGAGCTGGCGCCGGTGGTCGGCAAGAAGACCGAGGACTTCCAGGCCCTCCTGCTCTATGGCGAGGCGTTGCGTCGCACCGATCGCGCCGAGCGAGGAGCGGAGGTGCACCGGACGGCGTCGGTTCTCTACCCGGAGAGCGCGGCGGTGCTGTACCAGCTTGCCGAGGACCTCGAGCAGGCCGGCGACCGGCGAGGCGCGGAGCAGGCCCGAGCCCGCATCCTGCAACTCGACGGCCTGGGGGTCGGGGTCCTGCGGCGGCGGATCGAGGCGGCGGCAGCCGCCGGCGACGAGGCCGGCGCCGCGGTCCTCAAGGAGGAGTTGGCGGCGCGCCTCGGGGCCGGAGCGTGAGCGCCGCGGACCGGGTCCTCGCCGCCATCGGGGAGGAGCGGATCGCGCCGCTCTACCTCGTGGTGGGGGAGCGCGTCCTGGCCGAGCCGGTGGCCCTGGAGATCGCGAAGGCCCTGGCCGAGCGCGGCGGCGCCCAACCGGAGGTCCATCGGCGACCGGCCCGGCTGGCCGGCCTGCTCGAGGACCTCTCGACCTTCTCCATGTTCGGCGGCGCCAAGGTCGTCGTGGCCGTGGAGACGGCCCTGTTCGCCTCGTTGGAGGCCGCCGCGGACCTAGTGGACGAGGCCGTCGAGGCGGCGCCGCCCTCGCCCGACGGTGAGCTGACCGCCGCGGAGCGGCGCGCGGCGCGCCGCCTGCTCAAGGTGCTCGAGCTGTTCCGCGTCGCGCCCGAACGGGCCACCCCGCAGCAGGTGGTCGCCTCGTTGCCCGACTGGGTCCTGAAAGGTGGCAAGGCCGCCGGGGGACGCCGTCGCTCGCGGACGAAGAAGCAGGTCGAGGATCTCGTCCAGGCCCTGGGCTCGCTGTTGGCCCGAGCGCTGGACGAAGGGGTCGAGAGCTGGGCCGAGGGCGAGCTGGCCAACCTGGGAGCGATCCTCGAGCGCGGGCTTCCCGAGGGTCACGCCCTCGTGTTGTGCGAGCGCTCCGTCGCGGAGGGACATCCGATCGTCGAGGCGCTGGCCGAGCGCCAGGCCCTGGTGCGTCTGGGCAAGGTGGCGAGCCGCAAGGGTGGCGGCTGGGAGGGACTCGACCTGCTCGCCGAGGAGCTCGAACGCGAGACCGGCGCGGGCATCGCGAGGGACGCGCTCCAGGAGCTGGCCCGTCGTACGTTGCGCCAGGAGGGACGGGGCTGGTCGGGCGGCCGGGTCGACGGCGACTCCACGGAGCGCCTGGCGGCCGAGTACCGGAAGCTGGCGGCGATGAGCGGGGGTCGGCGGATCGACCGACGTCTGGTCGAGGGCTCGGTGGAGGACCGCGGCGACGAGGACGTTTTCGCCATCCTCGACGCCATCGGCGACGGGAAAGCCGGCGACGCCCTCGCGCGCATCCACCGTTTGACCGCGTCGGCGGACGACGCCACGGGCGTGCGCCTGGGCCTCTTCTCCCGCGTCGCCGACTTCTGCCGCCTGTTGGCGGCGGTCGGTGGCATGATCGAGCTCGCCGGCCTGCCGCGGGGCGAGGGCCACTACGGTCGCTTCAAGTCGCGGCTGGCCCCGGCGCTGCAGCGCGACCTCCCGGACGGTCTGCCCAACCCGCTGGCGGGACTCCATCCCTACCGCCTGCACCGCGCGTACCTGGCGGCCTCCCGTCTGCCGACGCCCCTGCTGCGCCGCCTTCCCTGGCGCGTGCTCGAGACCGAGCTGCGCCTCAAGGGCGAGAGCGCCGACGCCGACGCGGCGCTGGCCGATCTGGTGGTGGAAGTGGCGAAAGGAGGGATGGGCGCGAGTCGCTAGGAGTCCGGTGCAGATAGCGGCAGCAGTTGTTGGTTTGTTTGGTATTCGGTCGGGAGAGTCAGGGGTTCCGCTGGAGGTTCGCCGAGGCGGAGTGTTCGGAGTCGTCTGACGGCCGTCGTTGGATCGGTGGGAGAGTC
>CAJQNK010000110.1 GCA_905479655.1 uncultured bacterium
GATCGAGCGCCCATTGGTCGAGCCATTGGAAGCGCTCGCGGCTCATGCCCTCGGGGAGCACCGCGACCCCGTGGCAGTTCAAGATGCGCGAGATCGCGATGCCGCCGCGGCAGTAGTTCCCGGTGGAGGGCCAGATGGCGCGGTTCGTCTCCAGGTCGAACTGCCCGGTGACCAGCCTGGGGACCAGGCACCCGTAGGCGGCGAGCACCTTGTGGGCGTGGATCATCGGGAAGCGATTGCCGAAGGCGACCAGAATCGGAGCGTCGACGCCGGTCAAGGCTTTGGGAAGCGCCACGTAGTTCGGCACTTCGCAAAAAGACCGGCGGTCGGCGTCGTTGTGCCAGTGCACTCGAAACAAGTTCAGCGGATCCGGCGTGTCTGGATCGACCGTCGCCAGCGCCGATCGGATCTTTGCCGGGATGGTCGCCGGGTCAGCGAGCTGCGCGGTGGTGGGCAGGAGGATGTTGTCCTGCCGAAAGCGCGCCGTCGTACGGTCGTACGTGGGGCGTGAGGTGATCGCGCGTTCGAGTCCGAGCTGTGCCATGTAGTCCTGCTGCTTTCGTCCGATTCGATCCGCGAAAAGTCTGGGCCCACGGCTGGCTATAGACGCGACATCCGTTCCCAGAGCCGTTCGGCTTCTGCGGCGGCTCTCTCGTTGATCTCGATCATGCGTTCCGAGGTGGGTGGTGTGCAAGGATTCCAGGTCGACATCGGACCGAAGATCTCTTCGCCGAGGACCTGGCTGCCGTCGAGTCTGCGGCGCGCGCTATCGACTTCGCTCTTCGCTCCGCTCGGATCGGCCAACGCGGCGTTGGTGAGGAGGGTCTCTTCCTCTTCTCTCATGTTCGCCGGGTAGCCGTCGGTTCCCAGGGCGACGCGGGACGCGCGGCCGAGGTGCTTGGGGTAGCCGACCTGGTTGCCTTGGTTTGAGCGTGGGTTCTGCACGAACCAGCACCCGCGCTCGCTCGCGAGGTCGACTTCGTCTGGCTCGAGGTGAATGCCGTGGGCGAGGATCGAGCCTGGAAGGAGCGCGTCCAGTTCATCCAGCCGTGCGATGACGCCCATGTAACCGCGCGCCTCGGCGTCTACGACATCGGCCACGTCCTCGGCGACGTGGATGTGCAGGCGCGCGTCGTAGCGCCGGGCGAGCTCTGCAGCGTCCCGAAGAGTCTGGTCGGATACCGTGAAAGACGCGTGTACGCCGACCGCGCCGGCGACGGTATGGGTGTCTCTCTCCGCGCAGCGTTCGAGGAATCGGCGGTTCTCTTCCAGTCCGCGTTTTGCTTCTTCGATGCCGCCGTTCCGCTCGGTTACTCCGTAGCAGAGCAGGGCGCGCATGCCGAAGGACTCGCAGACCTCCGCGAGCACGTCGAGCGATCCTTCGATGAAGTTGGGGGACTCGTGGTGATCGATGAGCGCGGTGGTTCCGGAGAGCACGCTCTCGGCGACGTAGAGCTCGGCGCTGGCCCGGAGCGACGCCGGGTCTAGCGCGCGGTCGAGGCGCCACCAGACCCTCTCCAATATCTCCACGAAGTTCGCCGGCGCGGGACTCGCCGCGGGCATGCCAAGCGGGGCCAGCCCGCTGTAGAGGTGGGTATGCGCGTTGACGAACGGGCCGCGCGACGCGGCTGACCGTCGCGGGTCTGAGAGGTCGGTTGTCCGGTCGCGGCTCAGCTGTCGCGCCCCCTGATACGTCCCACGCTGATCGCTCGGGCGGCCGGAGAATCCTTCATCGGCAAGGTCGTTCGACGCACTCCGTCGAAGGCGAAGAGCGCACCCGCGACTGCGCCGGCGGTGGGGACGAGGCCGACCTCGCCGACCCCCTTCGCGCCGAATGGTCCTTCCGGCTCGTGATCCTCGATGAGATGAACCCGCACCTCGGGCATGTCGCGGGCGCGCAGGACGCCGAGCTCGCGGAGCTTGTAGGTCACCGGCCACCCGTCCTCGCAGGGCAGCTCTTCGGTGAGCGCGTAGCCGAGCCCCATGTGGACCGAGCCCTCGATCTGCCCCTCGGTGAGCGCCGGGTTGATGGCCCGGCCCACGTCGTGGGCGGCAACGACCTTGTCGAGGCGTCCGGCCTCGTCGAGGATCACCACCTGGGTGGCGAAGCCGAAGGAGGTGTGGGTCTTGATCTTGTCGGTGGCCTGCCCGGGCGCCGTGGTGTCGTTGATGAGCACCTCGCCCTCGTAGATCCGGCCGGCGAGGTCGGCGAGGCCGTGCCCGGCGTCGAGGTCGGCCTTCAGCCGTTCCGCCGCCTCGGCCACCGCCCGGCCGCCGAAGAGCGTCGCCCGCGAGCCGGTGGTCTGGCCGCAGCCGAGCTCGAAGCTGGAGTCGACCCGGGCCCGGAAGTGGTCGGCGGCAAGGCCCGTCACCTCGACGGCGCACTGGATCAGCACGGTCAGGAGACCCTGCCCCATCTCGGTGTAGCCGTTGTAGATCGAGACCGTGCCGTCGTCCTCCACCACCAGGCGCGCCTTGCCCCACTCCTCCGCGCCGTTGCCGATCCCCGTGTTCTTGATGCCGCAGGCGATGCCGGCGGGCCGGCCGGCGCGGCGGGCCTCCTCCCAGGCCGGCTTGACCGCCTGGAGGGTCTGCTTGAGCCCCACGGACTTCTCCAGCACCTGGCCCGTCGAGAAGACGTCCCCCACCTGGAGCGCGTTGCGCCAACGGATCTCCCAGGGGTCGAGTCCGGCCTGCTCCGCCAGGAGGTCCAGCGCCCCTTCGACGGCGAAGTGGGCCTGGTTGGCGCCGAAGCCGCGCATGGCTCCGCACGGCGGGTTGTTGGTCATGACGGCCCGCGCCTCGACGTCGACGTTCTCCACCCGGTACGGCCCGCAGGCGTGGCCGCCGGCCCGCTCCAGCACCTTGCCGCCCACGGAGGCGTAGGGGCCGGTGTCGCCGATCATGCGGGCGTGGACCGCGGTGAGGCGGCCCTCAGCGTCGCAACCTACGCGGTAGGCCATCCGGATCGGGTGGCGCTTGGGGTGGAAGCGGATCGACTCCTCCCGGTTGAGCGTCACCTTCACCGGCCTTCCCGTCACCCGGGCCAGGAGCGCCGCGTGCGGCTGGACGGACATGTCCTCCTTGCCGCCGAAGGCGCCGCCGTTAGGGGCGAGCTCGGTGTGCACCCGCTCCTCGGGCTCGCCCAGGAACCGCGCCACCTGGGCCCGGTCGTCGAAGATCCCCTGCCCTTGGGAGACGAGGTGGAGCCGGCCGTCGGGAAGCGGCTCCGCGAAGGCGCTCTCGGGCTCGAGGTAGAGGTGCTCGATGCGCTGGGTCGTCCAGGTGCCCTCGACGACGTGGGCGCTCGCCTCCAGGGCGGCCCCGGCGTCGCCCCGGCGGACGACCGTGGTCGAGAGGACGTTGTCGTGCTTCGGATTCACCTGGGGGGCGTCGGGGAGCATCGCCGCCTCGGGGTCGCGGACCGGCTCCAGCACCTCGTACTCCACCTCCACGAGCTTCGTCGCGGTCCGGGCCGTCGCCTCGTCCACGGCGGCGACCGCGGCCAGCACGTCCCCCACGCAGCGTGCCTCCTCCCCCACCGCCACGAAGCCGGGCCAGTCGGGGTAGATCAGTCCGTACCAACGCTCGCCGGGGACGTCGGCGGCGGTGAGGACGGCGTGGACGCCGGGGTGCGCCGCCGCCTTCGAGGTGTCGATGGAGAGGACCTTCGCCCGGGCGTGGGGCGACAGGAGCACGGCGCCGTGGAGCATGCCGGGACGGCGGAGGTCGTCCACGTACGGCCGGTCGCCCAGCACCAGCTCGGCCCCCTCGTAGCGCGCCAGCGACTGCCCCACCCGACCGTCGGTCCCCACCTCGGGCGTCGCCTCGCCGCGGCGGGCCTTCGCCAGCAGCTCGATCGCGTCGAGGATCTTCACGTACCCGGTGCAGCGGCAGAGGTGCCCCTCGAGCGCCCGGGCGATGACCTCCCGGCTCGGATCGGGGTCCCGGTCCAGCAGGTGCTTCGCCTTCATGGCGATCCCGGGGATGCAGTAGCCGCACTGGAGCCCGGCGGTGGCCACGAAGCAGCGGGCGATCAGCTCCCGCTCGTCCTCGGGCAGCCCCTCGAGGGTCAGGACCCGCTTGCCGTCGGCCTTCGCGGCCGGGACCGCGCACGCCACCTTCGGCTTGTCGTCCACGAGGACCAGGCAGCACCCGCACTGGCCCTGGGGACGGCAGCCGTCCTTCGGGGAGAGGACGTCGCAGCGATTGCGCAGGACCTCCAGCAGGCTCTCGTCCGCGCGGACGGGGACCCGGCGCTCGGCGCCGTTCAGGTGCAGGGTGATCTCGGTCATGAGAGTCCGAACAGTGTAACGCCTGATCGCCCTCCCGCCACCAGGGGGCCGTCACCCTCCGGTCGCCCGAGTCCGTGAGGCCTTCTCGCGGGAGGCGACGAAGAATATGATTCCGTATCCAGAGGAATCCTCGAGGTGCTACGATGACACCGTGAAAACGACCATCGATATTCCCGACGAGGAACTCGAGGAAGTCATGCGCAACACCGGTGCGACCACCAAGCGGGCGGCGGTCGTCACCGCCATCGAGGAGTTCAACCGGCGGTGCCGGCTCCGCTCCCTGGCCGAGCGGTTCGGCCGCCTCGACGGCTTTCCGAGCCGCGAGGCGCTGCTGCGCCTCCGGGAGGAGAGGTGAGCCCCGCCGAACGGGTCCTGATCGACACCTCGGCCTGGGTCGAGGCCCTCCGCTCCGACGGCGACCCGGCAACGGCCGAAGTCGTCGTGGAGATCCTGACCGGGGACCGGGCGGCGCTCTGCGACCTGGTGCTCCTGGAGCTGTGGAACGGCGCGCGGGGCGACGAAGAGCGGCGGACGCTCCGCGACTTGGAGCGCAACGTGCCGGTCCTACCCAGCCCGGCCGAGGTGTGGGCCTCCGCCCGCGACCTCGCCCGGCGTTGCCGGGACGGGGGAACGACGGCGCCCTCCACGGACCTGCTGATCGCCGCCTGCGCCCGCCATCACGGGGTCCGTCTGCTGCACCGAGACGGGCACTTCGACCGCGTCGACGAGGCCGCCGGCCCGGCCTGACGGACCCGCTCGCGGTACTGGGGAGGGGCTCGAGCCCCGGCGGGGTCGTTGAACAGCCCGAACTACCGGGACAGGGATGGGGTGGGTCAGCTTCTGAGCGTGGGGTGGGTGACTCTCCGGGCGTCTCGTCCAGCTGCCTCTACGGCCCGCACACGGGCTGGGGGCTGCAAGAGAAGGAGGGCTCGGGGCAGACGGCGCAGACATCGATCTCATCGTCTCCCCGGCAGCAGTGGGTGAAGGAGCCGAGGGGCTCGTCTGGCGCCGAGAAGAAGAAGAAGAAGTCGCCGCCATCCACGTCCACATCGGCTACGAGTCGCTCCTCCTCGGCTCCGTCGGCCCAGAGCCCCCATGCCCAGATTGCGATACGGGCATCGCCTTCCGGTCGTCTTACCTCGACCTGACTTGGCCTTGACGGGTCGCCCAGCTCGACGAACACCTCGGGACCCTCCGACCAGCTAGCCTCCCAGGCCTCGCCATCCTTTGTGTGGGCTGAAGGGTGATGAAGGCGGACAGGATCGTGGGGTCGGATCCCCCCCGTCGCCCCTCGGATCGTGGTTGTTGGACTCGCCGGCCTCAAGGGTTCGCTCCGCCGGCCTGACGGCCGCCCTTGACCCCGGCGAGTCCAACAACGTCGGAGACGGGGTCATGCAACGGGCCGTCCGGCGGGGGCTCGCACGGCGCCAGCCGGCCCGCGGGCGGTCAGACCTCGACGCGAGCTGACCTGCGACCGCCGCCCGGTCGCCGGGGCCCCGGAGCCTCAGGGGCTCCCGCCACCCGGACCGACGACGTGGAACGTCGCGGCCTCGACGCCGGCATCCCGGGACCCCAGCCCGAAGCGCCCGAACGGCTCGCCGGCTGCGGCCGGCTCCTCGATCAGGACGACGTCGTCCAGGGCGACGCGGAAGCCGCCAGCGTCGTAGGCGACCTCGAGGCGGTAGAGGACGTCCGGCTCCAGCGCCGCAACGGCCGTCGCCTCGGCCACCACGTCCCCGCCGCGCCGCTGCACCAGCCGCACGAGGTCCGCCTCGGTCTCGAGGGTCACCAGCACCTGGGTGTCCGGGGCCTCGTGCCAACCCACGACGGCCACCGCCGGTTCGCCGCCGAGGTCCGGCGACGTCGCCGTCAGCTCGGCCGTGACCCGGCAGCGGGTGCAGCCCTCGAAGCCGGTGGCGAGCGCCAGGGTGCCCCGCGCCCCGACGGCCGCGTCGGCCCGGCCGACGAGGTGCCCGTCCTCCTCGGACCAGATCCCCCGCGGCAGAGACCAGTCGGACGCGATCGCCCCGTCCTGGAAGTCGTCCTCGAACAGGCCCGGAGCGTAGAACTGAGCGTAGATCTCCTCGTCCCCGAGCTCCCAGTGAGTCCCCCAACAGGCCATGAGGTAGCGCCCCTCCGCCGGGTCGAACGCCACGTTCGGCTCGACCGCGTCGACGAAGTTCCCCTCCGGTCCCCTCAAGGTGAGCTGGAAGTCGTTGGCTCCGATCTCGGCGTCCGTCTCGGCGTCGATACGCTGAGCGTGGACCTGCCACTGGTTGTGCCGGAAGGGCACGTCGTTGCCGTACCAGATCACCAGGAACTCCGAGCGCAGAGGATCGTAGGCCACCTTGGGCCAGCCTGCGAACAGCGCCGAATCGCGGTCGCGGTCCGGCCCCATGTCGCTGATGCGGAAGGCCAGGCTCTCCCCGCTCGTCGTCGGCACGCCGCCGGCCTCGACGAAGCGGCCGTAGATCTCCGTGTTCGGGTCGATCGCCTCCCAGTCGGCGTCCCAGACCACCAGGTACCGGTCCCGGTCCGGATCGTGGGCGACGTCGGGGCGGTCGGCCTCCACCGGAATCCGCGCGCCGTCGTTCACCCGGCTGATCCGGAAGTCGTCCTCCCCGAGCTCCGCGCCGGTGGCTCCATCGAGGCGCTGGCCGTGGATCTCCAGCCGGTCCTTCTCCTCGTTCGCGCCCCCCCAGACCACCAGGTACTCGTTGCGCACCGGGTTGTAGACGACGGCCGGGTTCCAGGCGTGCAGCCCGACTCCCCCGTCCGGCCCCATGCGGCTGATCTGGAAGTCGTTCTCCCCGATCTCGGCTCCGCTCGTGCCGTCGATCCGCTGCCCGAAGATCTCGTGCGTCGCCGAGTCGTCCGAGCCGTCCCAGACAACCAGGTACTCATTGGCCGTGGGGTTGTAGGCGACCGCCACCTCGAACACCACGCCGTCCTCCTCGATGTCCATGTCGCTGATGCGGAAGTCGTTCTCCCCCAGCTCGGCGCCGGTGATGCCGTCGATCCGCTGCCCGTAGACCTCGAACGCGTTGTGGTTGGGATCCGGGCCGTCGTCGCCGGACCAGACGACCAGGTACTCGTTCTCCACAGAGTTGTAGGCCACCGCCGCGTCCTCGCCGCCGTAGAGGTTCGCCTGGACCTCGGGCCCCATGTCGCTGATGCGGAAGTCGTCCTCGCCCAGCTCGCGCCCCGTCGTCGCGTCGAGGCGCTGGCCGTAGATCTCCTCCTCGCCCCAGCGGTCCTTGCGCGCGGCCCACACCACCAGATACTCGCGGGCCGCCGGGTTGTAGGCCAGGTCGGGATCGAAGGCCCAGTAGCAGCAGTCGCCGAAGGGGCCCGTCGCGCTGATGCGATAGTCGTCCGGCCCGATCTCCGGGTCGACGGTGACCGGGTAGGCGGCCGACGCCAGGGCGGCGCCGTCGACGGTGAGCCGCGTCGCCGTGGCGCTCACGGCCAGCTCCGCCGGCAGCCTCCGGCCCGCCGCGTCGACGACCGTCACCTCCCCCAGCCGCACCGCCCCGGGCCCCTTCCCCCAGCGCCAGCCGCCGGCCAGTTCGGCGAAGGGCTCGGGGCCCGTCACCTCGCCGGCGATGACCAGGTCGTCGCCGCCGAGCGACAGGGGCGCGGGGATGACGAAGCGCTGCTCCACCGAGCGCGGGCGAGCGACGTAGCGCTCGACGAGCCGCCCGCGGGCGTAGTCGACGGTGGCCTCTCCGCCCCGGGTCGGCCGGACCGGGCCCGTCTGAACGCCCGGCAGCGCAGCCGCCGGCCTCGCGGTCTCCGCTCCGACCGCCGACAGCCTCCAGCTCCAGGAAGCGCCGCCCTCCAGGCGCAGCGCCATTCCCTCGGCTCGGAAGGAAGCGACGAGCCTCCCGGCGCGCAGAGCGTAGCCGTCCGGAGTCTCGGTCACCGTCCCCGAACGACCGTCGGCGGCGGAGATGCTCACCGCCACGACGACCATCGCGCAGAGAGTGGAGGCGAACCGGAGCTGGGTCGGCTCGTGACACATGGGTGCTCCTCGGTTTTCTCGGAGAGTAGCACCTCCCGCCGAAGCCGAGCGGCGAACCTCCTCCTCCACACCCTCGCTCTCCCGGCTACCTGAGGTCGCCCCCAGCCCTCCAAGGAATCCCGGAGGGGCTCAGGCGGCGGAGTCCAGGTTCTCCCGCAGGATCCTCGGGTGGCGGGCGGCGATGCGCAGCAGCGCGACGGCAGGGCCCTCCGGCCGCCGCCGGCCCTGCTCCCAGTTGCGCAGGGTGTGGACGCTGATCCTCATCGCCTCGGCGAAGCGCACCTGGGTCAGGCCCACGAACCGCCGCAACGCCGCGACGTCCTCGCCCGATTCGAAGCGCCCGGCGAAGAGACGCCTCCGGACGCTGGCGGGCATGGCTCGGGAGAGCTGCTCGTCGGTGAGCTCCGGGATCTCGGGGACATCCGTGGTCTCGGTCATCGGCATCTCGGTCATCGAGCGCCGGTTGGCCCGGCTCTTCGCCTCGTCCCACTCGACGCGATCGGTAGGAGTATAGTCCAATGGCTTAGTAAGTCAATGGCGTAATCGAGCTGCAGGCCGTGTTCGACCCGTCCGCTCGCCCTCCCTCGAATCGACGAGACCGAGGCTCCCCGTCGCTCACGACGGCGGGCGGCAGCCCGACGCACCTCCTGCTTGACGAACCGCCCCTCCCTCGCCAAACTGGCTCTCCGAGTCCATGGGCATCCTGATCCAGGGCGGCACCCTCCTCACGGCCGGCGGCCGGCGGCGGGCCGACGTGCGCACGGAGGGCCGGCGCATCGCCGCCGTCGCTCGCGATCTCGCTCCCGAGCCCGGCGACGAGATCCTGGACGCCGCCGATCTCCTCGTCCTGCCCGGCGGCGTCGACCCGCACGTCCACCTCGCGCTCCCCGTCGCCGGCACCGTCTCCGCCGACGACTTCGCCTCCGGCACCCGGGCGGCGCTCGCCGGCGGCACCACGACCGTCATCGACTTCGTCCACCCGGAGCGGGGGCAGGACCCGCTGGAGGCCCTGGCGGTACGGCGGGAGGAAGCCGAGCCGTCGGTCGTCGACGTGGCGCTGCACATGGCGGTGACCTGGTGGGACGACGCGATGCCGGGCCACCTCGAGCGGGTCGTCGCCGCCGGGGTCCCCTCGTGGAAGGTCTACCTGGCCTACAAGGAGACGGTGGGGCTCGACGACGCCGACGTCGTGCGCGTGTTCGCCGAGGCGGCCCGCCTCGCCGCCACCGTGCTGGTCCACGCCGAGCACGGCGACGCCGTCGAGCTGCTCCGGGAGCGGGCGGCGGCCGCCGGCCACACCGCCGTGCGCGAGCACGCCCGCACCCGGCCGGCGGCGCTCGAGGGCGAGGCGACGAACCGGGCGGCGGTGCTGGCGGGGGTCCTGGACGCCCGGCTGTACGTGGTCCACGTCACCTGCCGGGAGGCCGTGGAGGCGATCGAGAGGGCCCGGACCCGGGGCTGGCTTGTGTGCGGGGAGACCTGTCCCCAGTATCTGCTGCTCGACGAGGCCGTCTACGCACGGCCGTTCGACCAGGCCGCCGACTACGTCATCGCCCCGCCGCTGCGTCCGAAGTCCCACCAGGAGGTCCTGTGGCGCGCGTTGGCCGACGGCACGCTGGAGGCCGTCGGCACCGACCACTGCCCGTTCACCTCCGAGCAGAAGGCGGCCGGCCGCGACGACTTCCGCCGTGTCCCGGGGGGCGCCGCGGGGATCGAGCACCGCCTCTCCCTGCTGTGGACCCACGGCGTGGTCGCCGGCCGGATCTCCCAGAGCCGCTTCGTCGAGCTGGTCTCCACCGGCCCGGCGCGACGCTTC
>CAJQNK010000111.1 GCA_905479655.1 uncultured bacterium
CGATCTGGACCTCTTCGTCGTCAACTACGTGAACTGGAGTCGCGACAACGAGATCCAGTGCTTCAGCGGGGGTGAGCGCGACTACTGCCACCCGCTCCAGTACAGCGCGCCCGCGGCCGACGTTCTCTACCGCAACGACGGCACGGGTGGCTTCGCGGAGATCACGGCAGAGGCGGGCATCGCCGGAGCCTTCGGCAATGGCCTGGGCGTCGCGGTGGCCGACTTCGACGCGGACGGCCTGGTCGACCTCTACGTGGCCAACGACGGGATGCCGAACCAGCTGTGGACGAACCTGGGAGGAGGCCGGTTCGAGGACACGGCCCTGCTCTCCGGCTCTGCCGTGAGCGGCGCCGGCATGGCGGAGGCCGGGATGGGCGTCGTCCCCGTCGACGTCGAGGGCGACGGCGACGCGGATCTGTTCATGACCCACCTGCGAGACGAGACCAACACCTTCTACCGGAACCTCGGGGGCCTGTTCGAGGACGCCACGGTCGCCATGGGCCTGGCGGCCCCGAGCGTGAGCACCACGGGCTTCGGTACGGGCTTCGCGGACTTCGACAACGACGGGTGGCTCGATCTCTACGTGGTCAACGGGAGGGTCGGCGGTTCCCAGGAGCCTCTGACTCCGGAGGACCGATACGCCGAGCCGAACCACCTGTTCGTCGGCCTGGGGCCGGGCCGCTTCCGGCCCGCGTCACCCCCCGACGGAACCACGGAGGGCAGAATCGAGAACTCCCGGGCGCTGGCGCTGGGCGACTACGACCGTGACGGCGACGTGGACCTGGTGATCGTCAACAACGGAGGCCCGGCCCGTATCCTGGAGAACCGCCGGGGCTCGACGGCAGCCTGGGTCGCCGTCGCCCCCATGAGCGCGACGGGCGCCCCCTTCCCGGGTGTCTCGGTCCGCGTCGACGCGGGCGGCCGGAGCCACCACCGGCTGGCCCAGCCGGCCTACGGGTACTGCGCCACCAACGATCCCGAGGCCCAATTCGGCCTGGGGCGGTCCACGAGGATCGCGGCGATCGAGGTCGGCTGGCCCGACGGCGCCACCGTGCGTCTGCTCGACCTGCCGGTGGGGGTTCGGCTGGTCGTGCCCCGTTCCGTCAGTCCGAGACCATGAGCTCCTTCGCCCTCTGCGTGGCCTTGACCACGGCCTTGATCAGCGTGACCCGGAGCTTGCCCTCCTCCAGCTCCAGGATGCCGTCCACGGTGCAGCCGGCCGGCGTGGTGACCTCGTCCTTGAGCAGGGCCGGATGGCTGTTCGTCCGGAGCACCATGTCCGCCGCGCCGAGCACCGTCTGAGCGGCGAGCAGGGTCGATATCTCGCGGGGCAGGCCGACCTTCACTCCGGCCTCGGCCAGGGACTCGAGGATCACGTAGATGAACGCCGGACCGCTGGCCGAGAGCCCCGTCACGGCGTCCATGTGGCGCTCGTCCACCACCACGCTGCGACCCACGGAGTCGAACAGCCCGCGGGTGATCTCGAGGTGCTCGGCGTTCGCGTGTCGCCCGCTCGAGATCCCCGTCATGCCGCGGCCGATGACACACGGAGTGTTCGGCATGGCCCGAACCACGGCGAAGCCGTCGAGCTCCTCCTCGATGACGAAGGTCGGGACGGAGGCGGCGACCGAGATCAGGAGCGCCCCCGGAGTCAGGTGGGGGGCGATCTCCCGGGCGAGCTCGCGGACCGTTCGCGGCTTGACGCAGAGCAGCACTACGTCGGCTCCCTCGACCGCGCGGCCGTTGTCGGTGGAGACGTCCACCGCCCAGTGGTCGCGCAGCTCGCGGACCCTGTGCTCGTGGTGGACGGTGGCTCGCACGAGATCGCGAGAGATGAGCTCCTGACGCAGGAATGCGTCGAGGAGGATGCCGCCCATCTTGCCCAGGCCGAGGACGGCCAGGCGGCGGCCAGCGAGGGGGCTCTCCAAGGGTCGATCTCCGCTCTCCCCGGATTCTGGTCTGAACCGGTCCTCCCGCCGGGGACGGGTGGGTGGCGCGGCTGACAGCCTGAGAGTCTAGCTGGACCTTCTCAGTAAGTCTCTACCGCGAGGTCTCGACTGCGAGGTCGTATCTGCCTGAACCTGCCGCGTTGGGGCTCCCGTCGGGCTCCTCGACCTGGCCACGGTACCCCTGCGTCGGCCTCGGTCGCGAGCCTTGCCCCTCCAGGGTCGCCCGGCCCTGATCAATTCAGAAATCGCCACCTGACGATACCCTGACGAATCCATGGGAAAAGGATTTGTTCTTTCTTGAAAAAACAGTGGGGGAAGGCCCGGTACGGATCGCCGTGGCGGGGGTGGGGTTTCGGTGTTATCTGCTTGGGCTCAGTCCCTTCGGGGGGGGGCCGGGTGCGGCCGTCCGACGGACTGGCCGATTGAACAGGGGGAGTCTCCAATGTCCTCACGTCGTGGCAGTTCGTCCTCCTTGGGTGTTTCGGTGTGGCTCCTCTGGCTACCCCTCCTGGCGCTGGGCTCCACCGTCGTCGCGGCGCAGCCGACGTTCGAAGACGCCTCCGCCGACGCGGGCCTGGCGGGTCCGATCTACCTGACCCAGCACGACCATGGTCTGGGAGTCGCCTGGATCGACTTCGACGGCGACATGTCGCCCGACATCTTCGCGGTCAACGGGATGGGCCAGGCGGAGCACCTCTACCGCAACAAGGGAGACGGGACCTTCGAGGCGGCGGACCACCTGCTCCCGCTGCTGCCCGATGTGGAGATGATGGGGTCGGTCTTCGCCGACTACGACGGAGACGGGGACTCGGACCTCTACATCTTCACCGACAACGAGGTGATGCAGACTCTGGACGGCCCCGCGAACCTCCTGTTGCGCAACCTGTGGGTCGAGAGCGGTGGCACCGCCGTGCCGCTCTTCGAGGAGGTCGCCGTGGCGGCCGGGGTGGACGACGACGTGCCCATCCCCTACGGCTCCTACCCCTGCTACCGCTCGACCGCGGGCTCGTGGCTCGACTACGACCGGGACGGTCTGGTCGACCTCTACGTGGGGCACTGGACCTTCGGAGCGCCGGGCCACGAGGGGAACGGGAACCGGCTGTACCGGAACCAGGGCGACGGCACCTTCGCGGACGTCACCGGGATCGCCGGGCTGCCGCTCAGTGCCGACGTCGATGAGCTCCGGCCGACTCTCGCCCTGGTCGGCGCCCACCTGGACGACGACCTGTGGCCGGACCTCTACGTCGCCAACGTTCGCGACGTCGCGCCCTTCTTCCACGACCAGATCTACCGCAACCAGGGCGACGGTACGTTCGCGGACGTGACGGCGCTCTCCCCCGGCGTGGGTTCCGACGCAGAGGCCGCCATGGGGGTGACCGTCGGGGACACCGATCGGGACGGCCAGTGGGACGTCTACCTCTCCGACCTGCTCAACACCGGGCTGGATGATCCGCCGCTGGGCAACGTCTTCTATCGGGGGCTCGGCGGCGCGACCTTCGAAGACAACTCCATCCTGGAGGCGGGGGTCCAGGGCTCGGCCTCGTGGGGGGTCACCTTCTTCGACGCCGACCAGGACGGCTGGCTCGACCTCTTCGTCGGGACGATCGGAGCCGATCAGCCGAACCACCTCTACTGGAATCAGGGCGACGGCACCTTCGTGGACGTGGCGGACACCGCCGGCGTGTCCCTGACCGGCAACGTCCGCGGCTCCGCCGTAGCCGACTACGACGGCGACGGCGATCTCGACCTGCTGCTCGTCCACCAGAACGGACAGATGAGCCTCTACCGCAACGCGACCGCGGGCGCCGGCCAGTCACTCGGCGTGTTGCTGGAGGGGACGCTCGGCAACACCGACGCCATCGGAGCTCGGGTCGACGTCACGACCGGTGGGATCGTCCAGCAGCGGCAGGTCATCGCGGGGACCAGCAGCCACAGTCAGGACGCGCAGTCCGTTCACTTCGGGCTGGGGGCGGAGACGGTCGCCGAGGCCGTGCAGATCCGTTGGCCGAGCGGTCAGACCAACATCTACCGTGATGTCGCCGCCGGCCAACTCCTGCAGGCGCCGGAGCGGATCTCGACCACCGCGGGTCTCTGGGATCCCGCCCGGAAGCTGTTCTTCGCGCGCTTCACCCACGACACGGGCCAGGCCGACATCAGCGTTTCGCTGACCGCGACGGGAACGGAGCTGCCCATCGCCGGCGACTGGGAGGGCGACCGGCTGGCGACGCCGGCGCTCTGGGACGACGCCACCGACCGGTTGCTGGTCTGGCATGATCTCCAGGGCGGTGCCGAGGACGCGGTCGCCGTCCTCGAGGCCCCGGGCACCGGCTGGCAGCCGCTGGCGGGCGACTGGGACGGCGACGGAGTCGACGGGCCGGGCCTGTTCGATCCCGCGACCCTCGAGTTCCGGATGTGGAACGGTCTCGCGGGCGGGCCTCCGGACCTCGTGTTCGTCGTCTCGCCGCAGAACCCCACGGGTTGGCAGGGGGTGACCGGCGACTGGGACGGCGACGGCACCGACGGCGTCGGGATCTACAACGCGGCGAAGGGGCTCGTCATCCTGCGGAACTCCCTCGGCGGAGGCGGAGGCGGCTCGACCTTCGAGCTGGGACCGAAGAACGCCACCGGCTTCGTTGCCGTGGCCGGCGACTGGAACGGCGACGGGCTCGACTCTGTCGGGCTCTATCGGCCCGACAGGGCGCTCTTCTTCCTGTCCGACAACACCAGCGGGACCTTCGACTTCGGCTACCGTCTCGGGCGCGCAGCGGTCGGGTGGTGGCCCGTCATGGGGACCTGGACGGAGCGGATCCTGCGCTAGCAGCTAGCCTGACCTTCTCACCAATTGTCTACTACGAAACCGTATGTACCTGAATCTGCGGCGTTACGCTCCGCTCGGGCTCCTCGACGTACAGACAGTACGACTGCGTCGCCCGGGGTCGCAAGCCTTGCATCTCCAGGCGCTTGCATCTCCAGGCACCTACGGCCTCTCGCAACGACACCCGGTGAGAAGGCCAGGCTAGGAGGCTGTCGCGCATAGCGCGAGTGACTCTCAGGGGTTCTTGTGCGGTAGAGGTGAAGTCCCCGGTCGCCCTTGGGATTATGGTCGGGGACCCCGAGAGCGTCCAGGGTTCGCTTCGCCGGCCTTCGGCCGCCCTGGACCCTCCCGGTCTCCCCGACGTGGAGGAAGAGTGGGCGACGGGGAGGAAGCGGGACTCT
>CAJQNK010000112.1 GCA_905479655.1 uncultured bacterium
CAGTCCGCCCGCGATGCATCTCGGCTGCCAGCGTTCCGCCTCCTCGACAATGTCCCTGCATTGCCTGCGTCGGCGCGCCTTGGCCCCCGAGCGCCTCCCGTCCGGCCCTTGTCGCCGGACTTCGGAAACGCTGGTCTAGTCGACGGTGTACATCGGGTTCGGCAGCAGGAAGCCGCGCTCGGCGTGGCCGCCCTCGAGGTCGCTGGGCTGGTCGCCGAGAGTCAGAACGACGGTCCAGCCGGCCTCCTCGATCTCGCGGCGGCGAGCGCTCTTGAAGGCCGCGGAGCCCTCTCCCCACTCCGCCGGCATCATCTCCAGGCGCTCCCAGCGCTCGAAGCCTTCCGCACGGAGGTTGGCTTCGGTCGCCGCCCGCGTCGGCTCCCTCCGACCGGTGACGAAGAACACGCCCACGTCGTTCCCGGAAGCCCACCGGTATAGCTCCAGCGTCGGCTCGATGGCGCGCGCGTCCGCGCGGTCCACCCAGGCATTCCAGGTGGAGCGGCTCCAGGCGAAGTCGAGGTCCCGCGAGTAGGGCCAGTTCGAGAGCGAGGTCTCGTCGATGTCCAGAACGATGGCCGGCCGCGCGACCTGCGGCGCGCGACGCCGGAGGTAGTCGAGGGCCCGGGTCGTGACCCGCTCGATGGCGCGCTCCCAGCCGCCGCTCTCGACGTACTCCCGGACCTCCTCCTTGGCCCGCGGGACGCTGGGATAGGACGAGCGGGTCCCGGCACAGCCGCCGGAGGCGAGGAGGGCCAGCAGAAGGAGCGCGGGGAGCCGGGGGGGGCGCCTCACGGGGTGCCTCACGGGGTGCCTCACGGCCCGATCCTCCGCGCCAGCGCCGCCGCGTGACGGGCCGCCCCCAGCATCGCCGTGTCGGGCTCGAGGACCACGCGCACCGGCATCCGTCGGAGGAGGGGGCTGAAGCGCCCCTTGTCCAGAAAGGCCTCGAGGAACTCACCGCGAGCGAGGACATCGCGGATCTTGGGAGCGATCCCGCCGCCGATGAAGACGCCGCCGTGGGCCAGGGCGACGAGCGCCAGGTTACCCGCCACGGCGCCGTAGCACGACACGAAGCGGGTCAGCGCGCGGGCGCAGAGACGACAGTGTCCGGTGGCTCCCGCTTCGGCGATGACCTGGGACGGGTCGGAGCGGACCATCTCCTCGAGGACGTCGTGGGCCACCGGCGCCCAGGCGATATCCAGGAGGTAGTCGAAGATCGCCTTGAGGCCCGGACCCGAGACGACGCGTTCGACGCTCACCCGGCCGTGACGCGCCTGCAGATGGCGCAGCAGGCCGATCTCCTCCTCGTTGCGCGGAGCGAAATCGACGTGCCCCCCCTCGGAAGGAAGGGGCAGGAGGTCGTCCTGATACGGGTCGCCGGCGCGGTCGGCCGCCCCCCGCCCTTCCGGCCGCGGCAGACGCGCCACGACCGTCATGCCGAAGCCGGTGCCGGCGGCCACGAGGACGCGGTGTCCCCGCGGGTCTTCCTCCCCTTCCTGCAGGGTCATCAGAGCCGACTCCGGGAGCGCCGGGATCCCCTCGGCCGTGGCCGCGACGTCGTTCAGGAGATGGACGGCGGGGATGCCGCACGCCCTCGACAGCTCCGCCCCGTCGATCCGCCAGGGGAGATTCGTCGTCTTGACGACGTTGTCCAGGACCGGTCCCGCGATGCCGAAGGCCGCGGCCCGGGGCCGCTCGTCGCCGTCGGCCAGGAAGCGCTGAACGATGGGCTCCAGGCCTTCGTGCCGGCGCGACCGGTAGCGCCCGGTTCGGCCGCGCTCGAGCGTCCCGTCGGCGGCCGCCCGGAAGAGGGACAACCGGGTGCCCGTGCCGCCGATATCGCCGGCGAGGACGGTCGTCACGAGTCGTCGCCCAGGGAGGCCAGGACCTCGGCCGCGCGCGCCAGACCCCCGGCCACGTCCCGACCCAGGTCGAGTCGCAGCAACCGCCGCCCCCGGCTGGCCAGCGCCGCGGCATCGCCCTCGGCCTGGCTCCGGACCAGGTGGGCGAACGAGTAGTCGGTCCCCGGTACGTCGAGCTCGTCGTCGGGGTCGTCGAAGAGCTGGAGGAAGAGACCCGTGGGCGGCCCTCCCTTGTGCAACTGCCCGGTCGAGTGGAGGTAGCGCGGCCCCCAGCCCACGATCGTCGGCAGGCCGGTCGCCCGGGCCACCAGGTCACGGAGCCGAACGACGCCGTCCGCCGCTACCGCGTCGGGACCCAGAAAGGCCTGGAGCGTCACGTAGCGCGCCTCCGGGGCGTCGAGCCACGCGCGGAGCGCACCCTCGAGAGCCTGCCGGTCGCCGACCCCGACCCGGGCGGCCTCCTCGCCCTCACCCGCGGGCTCCCCGGCCAGTACGCGACGGCTGAGCCGCTTGGCCAGCTCGACGTCGGGCTGGTCGAAGGGGTTGATGCCGAGGACGGCGCCGGCCACCGCCGTCGCCACCTCCCAACGGAACATCTCGCCCGTGAGATCCGTGGGCTCGGAGCAGACGATGAGGACCACCGGATGGCCCGCCGCCTCCAGCTCCGCCAGCTTCGCGCGCACCGCCTTCTCGTCCCGGTCGCCCGCCAGCACGGTCGCCACGTAGATCCGCCCCGCCGCCGAGGAGGCCACGGCATCGAGGGGCTCGTGGACGACGGGGACGATCCCCTGCCCCTCCTTGCCGGTGCTCTCCGCCACGAGCTGCTCGACCCAGTCGGGGAACGCGTGGAACGACGACCCCGTCAGCAGGGTCAGGTGCGGCCGCCCGGCCAACGCGGCCTCGCCGAGAAGGACCCCCAGCGCGATCCCGGGGTTCATGGCCGCCGCCACCTCCGGGCCGCAGGCCTGCCCCATGGAGACCGCCGACTCCAGCAGGCGCACGAGATCCGCACCCTGGAGCGCCGCGGGAACCAGCCCGAAGGGCGTGAGCGCCGAGTAGCGCCCGCCGACGTCCGGCGGCGCCTCGAACACCCTCCGGAAGCCCGAGGCCCGACCCTCCCGGGACAGGGCGGAGCCCGGGTCGGTCACCGCGACGAAGCGCGGACCCGCCTTCTCGCCCCGCGCCTCGATCCTGCGTCGGAAGTGGCGGTAGAGGGAGACCGTCTCGGTCGTAGTTCCGGACTTGCTCGAGACCACGAAGAGGGTGTGGTCGAGGTCCAGCTCGTTCTCGATCCGCCGCACGGTCCCGGGGTGGGTGCTGTCCGCGACCCGGACCTCGGGATGGTCCGCCGCGTTGCCGAGGGTGCGCTGGAAGACCTCCGGCGCCAGGCTCGACCCTCCCATGCCCAGGAGCAGGACGTGGCGCACGCCCTCCGCGGCGATCTCGGCCGAGAAGGTCGCGAGGTCGTCGACCGTCTCCTCCATCGACACGGGGAGGTCCAGCCACCCGAGGCGGTCGGCGAGCTCCGGCGTGGTCTCGTCGCCGCCCCACAGGGACGGGTCCTTGCGCCACAGCCGGACCCCGAAGGAGACCTCGTCCAGGGCGGCGAGGCGTGCCGCGAACGCGTCGGCCAGCGGGCCGGGCGCCAGGTGGGCCTCCACGGTCATCCCGCCACCTCCCCGAGCTCGGAGACGATCTGCTTCCGACGCCGCTCCAGAGTGGCGAGGAGCGCGTCGAACGGCTTCGAGAACTTCTCGACCCCCTCCCGCTGGAGCTCCTCCGTCACCCGCCCGAGGTCGATCCTCAGCGCCGCGAGCGAGGCGAGCCGCACCTCGGCTCGAGGGAGGTCCCGGTCCAGGGTCCGCCGGACCTCGCCGTGGTCGCGGAAGGCCTCCAGGGTCGCCGGCGGGATCGTGTTCACCGTCTCCGGCCCGATGAGCTCCTCGCAGTAGAGGACGTCGCGGTACGCCGGGTCCTTGGTGCTGGTCGAGGCCCAGAGGACGCGCTGCACGCGGGCGCCGTCACTCCTCAGCTCCGCGAACGCCGGGCCGTGGAAGATCTCCCGGAAGCGGCGGTAGGCCATCTTGGAGTTGTCGATGGCGACCGTGCCGCGCAGGGCCTTCGCCTCCGGCGTCCCCAGGGCGTCGAGGGCGGCGTCGACCTTGCTGTCGACCCGGCTGACGAAGAAGGACGCCACCGACGCGACCCGCCGGGGCTCGGGAGCCCGGGCCAAGCCTCGCAGATAGGCGCCCGCGACGGCCTCGTAGTGGGCGAGCGAGAACATGAGGGTGACGTTGACGTGGATGCCCTCGGAGATCAGGGTCTCGATGGCCGGGATCCCGGCGGCCGTCGCGGGCACCTTGATCATGAGGTTCGGCCGGTCGACCCGCGACGAGAGATCGCGCGCGGAGGCGAGCGTGCCCTCGGTGTCCTCGGCGAGGTGGGGCGACACCTCCAGGCTGACGTAGCCGTCCGCGCCGTCCGTCGCGTCCCACACCGGGCGCAGGATGTCCGCCGCGGCACGGATGTCCTCGAAGGCCAGCGTCTCGTAGAGCTCCTCGGCCCCGGCCTCGGGACGGCGGGCGAGATACTCCCGCATCGCCCCGTCGTACAGGTCGCTGTCGCCGATCGCCTGGCCGAAGATCGCCGGATTCGAGGTCACTCCCGTGACGCCGTCCCGGGCCACCATGCGCTCGAGATCCCCGTTCTCGAGGATGTCGCGACGGATGTAGTCGAGCCACACCGCCTGTCCTTCGCCGCCCAACGCCTTCAGCCGGTTCATGCCGTCTCCTCCCAAGTCCTATTGCGGAGGCGATGGTATCTCATGGCCGACCGCTGGAACCTCCGGCCGCGAATGTGCGTAGGGGTCGGTAGAACGCAGACTCGACGGTCGCGCCTCGCGAAACGGCCGTCTTCGACTCCATCGAGCACCCGAGGAGGACCCGTCATGCGCCGCCGTATCGTCATCTGCTCCCTCGCCTTCGCCCTCGCCGCGCTGGCCACGGCCCCGCTGGCCGCCGCCACCGTCACCGAGGAGATCGACCGCACCTTCTCGATCGAGCCGGGCACCGAGGTCCGCCTGTCCAACACCAACGGCTCCGTGGCGATCGGGACCTGGGATCGGCCCGAGGTCAGGATGGTCGCGACGAAGAAGGCCCGGGCGAGCAGCGACGCCAAGGGCCGCGAGATTCTGCGGGAGGTCCAGGTCGAGATCGAGCAGAGCTCCGGGCTGCTGAGCATCGAGACGGAGCGGCCGCGCAGCAACGTGTTCGGCTGGTTCTTCGGCCAGGGCGACACGAGCGTCAGCTACCGGCTGCAGGTGCCGCGGGAGATCGATCTCGAGATCCGGACCGTGAACGGCAACATCGAGGCCGAGGGCATGCACGGCGATCTGCGCTTCCGCTCCACGAACGGCCGGATCGAGATCGACGACGCGGCCGGCAGCGTGCAGGCCCGCACCACCAACGGCGGCATCACGGTGGAGCTGAGAGAGGTGGACCCCGCCTCCGACCTCAGTTTCTCCACCACCAACGGCTCCATCAAGGCCTGGCTGCCGGCCGACCTGCAAGCGGATCTTCGGGCCGACACGACCAACGGCTCCATCTCCTCGGACCTGCCCATCCAGGTCCACGGCCGCATCAGCAAGAAGCGGATCGAGGGCGCGATCAACGGCGGCGGCGCGGAGCTGCGGCTGTCGACCACCAACGGGTCGATCTCGATCCGGGAGATCTGAGGGGCGGCTCGGTCTCGTGCTCGGCCCCGTGTCGCGCGCTGAGTCCGGTGGTGTGCTGGGTTCGGTGTCGTCCTGAGTGGAGCGCCCGCAGGACGCGGAGTCGAAGGACCCCGGACCGGCGCGCTCCACCGAAGGCGACGCGGACGTCGCCACGGCGAGAGCCGGTGCGCCGCGAGGCCCACCCGACACGAGGCCGACTCCTCGGGGTTCTTCGACTCCGGTCCTCCGGACCTCCGCTCAGAACGACACCGTGGAAACCCGCGAAGCGACCGCGAAGCCCAGCGTCCCAGCGCCCCGGCGCCCCGGCGCCCCTACCGGACGCCCTCCACCACGACCTTCCCGTCCACGTTCACCAACCGGACGATCGTCGGGTACCCGGCGGGGCTCCTGCGCTCACTCGCCAGGATCTCGTCGACCGAGGCGTAGCGGGTCCAGTAGCTGGTGAAGGCCAGGGGCTCGCCCTCCTGGGCGATGACGACGAGGCCCTCGAACAGCGGCGACAACACGGCCAAGCCCACCGATCGGGACGCGACCGTTCGCGACGCCATCAGTTCACCATGGGAGGCGGCGGCGGCGAGGCCGACAGGATCGACGGGTCGAAGCCCATCCCCAGGAGCCGCAGGAGGGTCTCCTCCCGGTCGTGGGAGTCCGGCGCCTCGAGCAGCGCCTGCTTCTCCACCGGCTCGAACGGCAGCGCGACGCACAGTGCGTTGAGCAGGATCACCCCCGGGAGCGCCGCCAGCACGTCCATGTCGAACTCGATCTCGCCACGCTCCTGCACCGCGCTCACCGCCGCCAGGAGCCGGGAGGGGTCGAGACTCTCGGCGTCCTCCGTCACGTCCCCGGCGAACGGCGAGGCGTCGGCGACCACCCGCCGGTAGCCCCGGCGCCGCGGCAGCTCCTGCAGGATCCGGAACCGGCAGCGGCCCGACAACACGATGTTGTAGCGCCCGTCGTCCTCCTGCTGCCAGCGCTCGATCTCGCCCCAGCAGCCCACCGCCGTGAGGTCCGGCTTCTCCTCCGGGTCCACCAGGCCCCAGTTGTCCAGCGCCGCCCGCTCCGGCTGGATCAGTCCGATCCGCCCGTCGCCGGCCAGCGCGTCCTCGACCAGCGACAGGTAGCGCTTCTCGAAGATGTTGAGCGGCAGGAAGGTGCCGGGAAGAAGCAGCGTACCGGTCAGGGGGAAGACCGGAAGCTCGAAGGGCGTGGTGGGGATGGCGTCCTCGGGCATGCGGCAAGCATACAGCGAGGACCCCGCCGGGGCGCCGCGGGTGCGACGGGAGCTCGGCTCAACCGTCGAACTGGCTCCGCCACGCCCCGGCGCCCCGCCACGCGGCGATGCGGGACGTGGAGACGCGCTCGGGCGGCCCCTCCCCCCCCAGGACCATCGCCGCCAACCGCTCGCCCACCGCCGGACCGAGCTTGAAGCCGTGGCCGCAGCCGGCGCCGGCGATCCAGGCGTCGTCCAGAGTCGGGTGCCGCCCCAGGAGCAGGTCTCCGTCCGGGGTGCTGGTGTACTGGCAGACGCGGGACTCGATCAGCGCGGCGCCCGCCAGGCCGGGGAATCGCCGTGCCGCCCAGG
>CAJQNK010000113.1 GCA_905479655.1 uncultured bacterium
GCAGGCTAGGCCTCGATCGCCGCCAACCGCTCCCAGTCCTCCTCCGGCGCGTCCATCGCGATCGCCAGCCCGCCGTTGCAGCCCACGAAGATGGGATCCAGCACCACCCGCACGCGGCCGCCTCCCACCGCCTCCAGCACGCGCTCCAGCGCCGGCCCCAGCCCGGGGACCAGGGCGCTGCCCCCGGAGAGGATCACCTTGTTTCGCACCGCCTCCTGGAAGTCCAGGTCCACGCCCGAGAGGAGGTCCAGCATCGCCTCGGAGACCGGTGGCAGCAGGCTCTCGCAGGCGATGCGCATCTCCTCCGTGATGTCGATCTCGGCGAGGCGTCCGCCGACCGACGCCGTCACCTCCACCCGCTTGCGGCTCTCTCCCACGAAGCTGTGGCGCTCCTTCCACGCCCGCACACGGTGCAGCGAGAGCCTCGCCTCGGGGTAGCGGCCGCGGAGCTGGTCGAGGAGCAGCGCGTCGATGGCGTCTCCGGCCTGGACCAGGGTGCGCTGGTCCTCGAGACGCGGGTAGCGCCCCTTCATCACGCACAGGTCCGTCGTGCCGGCCCCGATGTCCACCACCAGGGTGTGGAGGAGCGCGTCGAGCCCGTAGGCCACCGCGAAGGGCTCCGAGACGATCATCAGGCTGTCCACCTTGTCCTCGAGGGCCGCCCGGAGCTGCTTGCGGTTGAGCCGCATGGCCTCGGCCGGCACCCCCACCACGGCGCGCACCTCCACCCCGCGCGCCCGGCGTTCGGCCACCTCGACCCGCTCCAGGAGGTGGTTCAACAGCACCCTCACGGCCTCCACGTCCCGGGGTGAGCCCTCCTTGATGAGCCCTCGCTCCAGCGGACGCCGCAAGTCCAGCATCTCCCGCTTCGCGATCGCCTCCGAGCCGATCAGCGGCCCCTCCCCCACCACCTTCCGGGCCACCATGTCCGCCGGCCAGCCGACGTAGCTCTCGACGACCAGGCGGCGGCCGTCGGAGGTCGCGATGGAGCTGCGCGAGGTCCCGAGATCGATGCCGACCTGGAACGAGCCTTCACCCGGTGGACGCTTGTCGCTCATCTCGCCGCCACCGCCCGGGGCCGGCGGGCGAGCCCCGAGGCGTACGAGCGGATCCCGGAGAAGAGCGACAGCGCGATGTACTGCCGGTAGCTCTCCCGGGCGAGGAGCCGCGCCTCCTCCCGGTTCGACAGGCAGGCCACCTCCACCAGGATCGCGGGCATCTGCGTGTGGATGAGCACGATGAACGGCGCCGTCTTGACACCCCAGTCCCGCAACTCCGGGTTGAGGCGCAGGAGGGCGCCGTAGAGCTCCCCCTGGACCGCCGAGGCGAGACGACGGGAATCCTCGTGACGCAGGTCGGCGTAGAGGCCGTCCAGCAGCTCCCGCAGGTCGGCCAGCGAGTAGCCCGAGTCCCGGTTCTCGTCGCGCGCCAGCTCGACCAGGAAAGGGTCGTCCGTGGGGCCCAGGACGAACGTCTCGACCCCGCGGGTCCGGCGGTCGGGGATCGAGTTGACGTGGATCGAGACAAACAGGTCGCCACCGACCTCGTTGGCGCGTTCCGCGCGTTCGTCGAGCGAGACGTCGACGTCCGAATCGCGCGTCATCACCACCTCGAAGCCCTCGGCCCGGAGCAGGTCGCGCAGTCGGAGCCCGATGTCGAGCGTGATCTCCTTCTCCACGCCGCCGAGCGTGGCCATGGTCCCCTCCTGCTCCCCGCCGTGACCCGGGTCCAGGACGATCCGCGTGACGGGCAGGGGAAAGACCGTCCGGTCGACGGGCACCGGCGGCGGGAAGGACTCCGGGACCACCACCGCGGGCGGACGCGTGACCCACGTGCCCGCGCTCGCCGACGCGACGCGCGGCCGGCCGGCCGCGGCCTCCAGCCAGTCGCCGACCGGCGACGAGAGCGTCCACAGCCCCGCGCCGATCGCCAGCGCCAGGGCGCCCGTGAGGAAGACGGCGATCGAGCCCAGGCCCACCCGTCGCCGGCTGGGCGGCGACAGCAGTCCGGCCGCGGTCAGGTTGTCGGCGACCGCCTCGCGCAGCACCCGCCGCTGGACCCGGCTCAGGCTGGCCACGGCGTCGCCTCCTCCGCGCCCGTCGCCGGCACCCCCGGAGCCGGTCGACCGGCAGCGATCCGCAGCGTCTCCAGGTGGATCCGGACGATCTCCGTCACCGGCTCGGCGTAGCCGCCGGCCATCACCACGGCCACCGGCAGCCCGCGACGGTCGCACTCCTCGAAGACCCGCCGGTCACGCTCGGCCAACCCCCGCCGGGTGAGGGCCAACCGCCCGAGACGGTCACGGTGGAACGGGTCGGCGCCGGCGACGTAGACGGCCAGGTCCGCCCGGGCCGCCGACAACGCCCGGGTGACCCCGGCCTCCAGCGCCTCCAGGTAGGCGTCGTCCCCGATGCCGTCGTCGAGCTCCACGTCGAGGTCGCTCTCCTCCTTGTGGAACGGGAAGTTGCGCCGGCCGTGGATGGAGAACGTGAAGACGGAGGGATCGGCGCGGAAGATCGAGGCCGTGCCGTTGCCCTGATGGACGTCGCAGTCCAGCACTACCGCGCGGCGGATCGAGCCGTCCGACTGCGCGGCTCGCAGGGCCACCGCCACGTCGTTGAAGACACAGTAGCCCTCGCCCCGGTCGGCGAAGGCGTGGTGGGTGCCACCGGCCAGGTTGGCGCCCCGGCCATGCTCCAGGGCGGAGCGGCAGGCGCCGATCGTGCCGCCGACCGAGCGCCGGGAACGCTCCACCAGCTCCGACGACCAGGGGAAGCCGATGCGCCGGATCTCCGCCGGCTCCAGCGCGCCGTCGACGACGCGCCGCAGATATCCCGGCTGGTGGGCCCGGAGCAGCTCGCCGTCGGTCGCCGCCGCGGGCACCCTCAACCGCCCGGGAGCGAACAGACCCTTCTCCTCGACGGCCTCGCGCAACAGGCGGTACTTGGCCATCGGGAACCGGTGCTCCGGCGGCAGCGGCAGCACGAACCGGTCGCAGTAGAATCCCTCCACGGTGCCGATATTGTAGCCGCGAAGCCGCCTTCCGGGGGTTGATCGCCGTCACGAGGGGCCCTCGACCGCCGATCCCCTCTCCCGGGGCGCCACCCGACCGTCGGCGCCGTCGATCCGGCGACCGCCGGAACGGCCTCCCGCAACCGCCGACCCCCATGCCCGACGACCGACCCCTCAGCCCGCCCGGAGTCCAGCGGGGTCCCGGCGTGCCGACCGACGACCGTCCTTCGGACGACCCCCGCTGGCGCGCCGACCCGCTGGCCGGCAGCCGCCACAGCCGCATCGCCGACCACCTCGTGGCGCCCGAGGGCGAGACGGATCCGAAGAGAGCCGAGGACCTGGCGGCACGGGTCGTCCGCGAGGCGCTGGAAAGCTGGGCGCCGGCGCTGATCCTGCTGCCCACGCCCGAGCGCCGCCGGGTGCGCGCCCTGACGGCCTTCGCGCTCGTGCTCTTCGACTTCGCGCGCCAGCGCGGCGTCGACGGCGAGCGGCTGGTGCACATCAACCGCTGGGAGTTCGAGCTCGACGCGGCGCTCCAGAGCGCGGACACCGAGCCCGGAAGACCGACCCAGCCCGTCTTCCTGGCCATGGCGAGCGAGCACGCGCGCCGACCCTGGGGCCGCGAAGGGCTGGACTCCCTCTTCGAGGCCGCCCGGCGGCGGGCCGTCGCGCCGCCGCCACGAGACGCC
>CAJQNK010000114.1 GCA_905479655.1 uncultured bacterium
GCCTTGAGCCCCATCTTCCAGCCCTCGATGTAGGCGTCGGTGATCTCCTCGGGGGTCGACTCCTCCGGCATGTTGATCGTCTTGGAGATCGCGCCCGAGATGAAGGGCTGCACGGCGGAGAGCATCTTCAGGTGCCCCATCGGCAGGATCGACCGCTGGCCGCTCGCCGGCTTGAAGGCGCAGTCGAACACCGGCAGGTGCTCGTCCAGGAGACCGGGGGCGCCCTCGATCGTGTCGTTGTCGTCGATGTAGTTGACGATCGACTGGATCTGGCCCGGGTTGTACCCGAGACGCTTGAGGGCGACCGGCACCGTGCGGTTGACGATCTTGATCAGGCCGCCGCCCACCAGCTTCTTGTACTTGACGAGCGCGATGTCCGGCTCGATGCCGGTCGTGTCGCAGTCCATCATGAACGCGATGGTGCCCGTGGGCGCGATCACCGAGATCTGGCTGTTGCGCAGCCCCGCGGAGCCGCCCCGCTCGAGAACCTCGTCCCAGACGCGGCGCGAGCCGTCCATCATGACCGTCGGGACGCCGGTCGAGTCGATCTCCTCCACCGCCTCACGGTGCTTGCGCATCACCCGCATCGCCGGCTCGGCGTTGGCGGCGAAGCCGTCGAACGGGCCCTTGACCTCGGCCATGCGAGCCGACTGAGCGTAGGCCGCGCCGGACATCAAGGCGGACACGGCAGCCGCGAAGCCCCTGCCGGCGACGGAGTCGTAGGGCAGGCCCCGGGCCATGAGGAGGGCGCCGATGTTCGCGAAGCCGAGCCCCAGAGGCCGGTAGGCGTGAGAGTTGTCGCCGATCCTCCGGGTCGGGTAGCTGGCGAAGTCCACCACGATCTCCTGCGCCGTGATCACCATCTCGCAGGTGTGGACGAAGCTGTCGACGTCGAACTCCTCGGTCTCGGCGTCGTAGAACTTCAGCAGGTTCAGCGACGCCAGGTTACACGCCGTGTCGTCGAGGAACATGTACTCGGAGCACGGGTTCGACGAGTTGATCCGGTCCGTGTTGGCGCAGGTGTGCCAGTCGTTGATCGTCGTGTCGAACTGCATCCCGGGGTCGCCGCAGGCCCACGTCGAGTCCGCGATCATCTTCATCAGGTCGCGGGCCTTGTGGGTCTCCATCGGCTCGCCGCTGCGCACCGCCTTCGTCGTCCACTCCCCGTCGTCGACCACCGCCTGCATGAACTCGTCGGAGGCGCGGACCGAGTGGTTGGCGTTCTGGTAGAAGACCGAGTCGTAGGCGCCGCCGGGGACGTTGAAGCCACCGTCGTAGCCGGCGTCGATGAGGGCCCAGGCCTTGCGCTCCTCCTGCTCCTTGCAGGTGATGAAGTCCGCGATGTCGGGATGGTCGATGTCCAGAATGACCATCTTCGCCGCCCGCCGCGTCTTGCCGCCGCTCTTGATCACGCCGGCGAAGGCGTCGAAGCCGCGCATGAACGAGACGGGTCCGGAGGCGGTGCCGCCGCCGGCGAGCGGCTCGCGCGAGGAGCGCAGACTGGAGAGGTTGCTGCCGGTGCCCGAGCCGTACTTGAACAGCATCCCCTCGGTCTTCGCCAGGTCGAGGATCGAGGCCATCGTGTCCTCGACGGAGTTGATGAAGCAGGCCGAGCACTGCGGCGCCTCCTCGATCCCGACGTTGAACCAGACGGGCGAGTTGAAGCACGCCATCTGGTGCACCAGGATGTGGGTGAGCTCCGAGTGGAAGGTCTCGGCGGCCGCCGGCGAAGCGAAGTAGCCACCCTCGATCCCCCAATCGCGCATGGCGTCGGCCACGCGCAGGATCAGCTGGCGCACGCTCGTCTCCCGCTCGTCGGTATCCAGGGCACCGCGGAAGTACTTCGACACGACCACGTTGGTGGCCGTCTGGGACCAGAAGGTCGGCACCTCGATCCCCAGCTGCTCGAAGACCCGCTCCCCCTTCTCGTTGGCGATCACCGCATCCCGGATCTCCCACTCGATTTCGTCGAAGGGGTGCACCCCCTCCGTCGTGAACCGCCTCTGGAACTCGAGGCCGCGCGCCGACGCGTCGCTCCCCACGGCGGGGGGGGCTCCGACTCCTCTCGGGGCGTCGTGGGGGGAAGATTCGGGCTGGGGGTTGGGAATCACCATGTTGCCTCCTCCGGTCATCGACGTGTTCATACAGCCGCCGAGCCGAGCTTCAAAGGATGGAAGTCCGACACTACAATCCGGTCTCTCTGGGCCGACCGGGGTCCTCAATCGCCGTTCGGTTTTTCCGGGTCAGCTAGGGAAGGATGCACGAGATGACGGGGCCTGTCAAGCACTCGACCACAAGATCTTGTGGTGCCCTGTGTTTTGGGCACTTTCCGGCAGCCAGTGTTCACGATGCCGCAAGGCGGCGTCGACCGGCGGATCGAGGGGGGACTCCCGCGGAGGCGCGACGGCCCCCCGTGACGGCCTCCGTCGGGCCCCTCCGCGGAGCCTCCCGGGAGTCCTGCCGACGACCTCGCCGGGCGCCTCGAGGGGCGCCCCGCCCCCTATAATCGATCCGTCATGTCGAAGACCGTCCAGAACGCCCCCGACCAGGACCCCTCCCGCGAGGACGCCACCGCCGAGCGCCCCGAGCGCAGCACGACCTCGGGCATCCCGCTGGAGAGCGCGTACGGCCCCGACGACGTCGCCGGCATCGACCCGACGGCCGCCATCGGCGAGCCCGGCGGCTACCCGTACACGCGGGGCCTCTACGCCGAGATGTACCGCAAGCGGCTGTGGACGATGCGCCAGTACGCCGGCTACGCCAGCGCCGAGGAGTCCAACGCGCGCTACCACTACCTCCTGGGCCAGGGGATCACCGGCCTCTCCGTCGCCTTCGACCTGCCCACCCAGATCGGTTACGACTCGGACCACGCGATGGCCCGGGGCGAGGTAGGCCGGGTGGGGGTGGCCATCGACTCCATCGCGGACATGCGCCGACTGCTGGACGGTATCCCTCTGGACCGGGTCACGACCTCGATGACGATCAACTCGACGGCCTCGATCCTCCTGGCCCTCTACCTGGTGGTGGCCGAGGAGCAGGACATCGGCTGGGAGCGCCTGGGCGGCACGGTGCAGAACGACCTGCTGAAGGAGTACGCGGCCCGCGGCACCTACATCTACCCGCCCGGTGCCTCGATGAAGCTGGTGACCGACGTCATCGCGTTCTGCGCCGCCGAGGTGCCGCGCTGGAACCCCATCTCGATCTCCGGCTACCACATGCGCGAGGCGGGCTCGACGGCGGTGCAGGAGGTGGCCTTCACCCTCGCCCACGGACTCGCCTACGTCGAGGCGGCGCTGGCCCGGGGCCTCTCGATCGACGACTTCGCCCCCCGTCTCTCGTTCTTCTTCAACGCCCACAACCACTTCCTGGAGGAGGTGGCGAAGTTCCGGGCGGCCCGCCGCCTGTGGGCCGAGCTCGTGCGCGAGCGCTATGCGCCGGAGGACCCGCGCTCGCTGTGGCTGCGCTTCCACACCCAGACGGCCGGTTCGACGCTGACCGCCCAGCAGCCCCAGAACAACGCCGTGCGGGTGGCGATCCAGGCCCTGGCGGCGGTCTGCGGCGGCACCCAGTCCCTCCACACCAACTCGCTCGACGAGGCCCTGGGCCTCCCCACCCAGGAGACCGTGACCCTGGCGCTGCGCACCCAGCAGCTCGTCGCCCACGAGAGCGGCGTCGCCGACGTCGCCGACCCCCTGGGCGGCGCCTGGGCCATCGAGACGCTGACGGACGAGATCGTCACCCGGGCTCGGGAGTACATCGAGAAGATGGACGAGCTGGGGGGCGCCATCGCCTGTGTCGAGGCGGGCTTCCAGCAGGACGAGATCGCCGAGGCCGCCTACCAGTGGCAGCGCGCCGTCGAGAAGGGCGAGGCCCGGGTCGTGGGGGTCAACCTCCACCAGTCGGACGAGGCGGAGCCGACCAAGGTCCTGGAGATCGACCCCGAGGGCGAGCGTCGCCAGGTGGCGAGGCTCCGGGCGCTGCGCCAGGCCCGGAACGACGAGCGGACGCGGGCCGCGCTCGACGCGCTCGCCGCGGCCGCGCGGGAGGACCGGAACCTGATGCCGCCGATCCTCGAGTGCGTGCGCGGTGAGGCGACGCTGGGCGAGATCGCCGACGAGCTGCGCGGGGTGTTCGGCGAGTTCCGGGAGGGGTAGGCCGGGCCGCCCGGTGTCGACGACCGCCACGGTCTTTCGAACTGCCGGCGTCGGGGTCCCTCGACTCCGCGCTGCGCGCTCCGTTCAGGATGACACCGTGGGCGCGACCGGCGACCGGCCACCGGGGTCTACTCCCCCACGGCCCCCTCGGTTTCCTCTGCCGGGGCCGCCTCCTCGCCGCCCTCGGGCTCCACGTTCCGCACCGCCTCCAGCTTCTCCCGGATATCGGCCGCGGTCTGCGCGTCGAGCCAGATCTTCCACCGCCGGTCGTCGCTGCCGGCGGGCACGCGATCGTCGACGGCGGGCCAGAGGCGCAGGGTGGTCTCCTCCTCGGCGCCCCGCAGCTCGACGGTGAGCTCGGCCCTCTCGGGGACGAGGTCGAGCAGCACGGCCTCGTCCGGCGGGATCAGACCGGTGCCCTCGCTGTCCGCCAGGGCGTAGAGGAACTCGCTCGCCGCGGTGTAGGGGATCGTCTCGCCGTCCCGTTGCCAGTCGCCGTTCTCGCGCACGAGCCCCAGGGTCGCGCCGGCTCCCGTGACCGTCGCACGGTCCACCTGGTAGGCCTCGAGGCCGGTCAGGGCCTTGGAGTGCCAGGCGTCGGGCTCCCGCTGCAGGGTCTCGAGGAGGCCGCTGGCCACGTGGACGATCCGGCCATCGACGCGGGCGTAGCGGCGCTCCTCGGCGCCCTCGACCGGGTCGCCCAGCTCGAAGCGCCAGGGGCGCTCGCGGCCGTCGACCACGACTTCCAGGACCGCCTCCGGCGCCTCCAGGCCCATGGCCGCGAGATCCGGCTCGGCCTCGTCGACGAAGGTCGTGGCCCGCAGGTTGACGATCTCCCCCAGGAGCTCGTCGACCGCTTCGGCGTCGGCCCGGTCGGTGTCCGGGACCTCGAGCCAGAAGGAGTCACCCCGGCGGCCCAGGAGGAGCCGCTCCCCGGCGGGCGTCCCGACGGCTGGGCTCTCGACGGAGATCCGCTCCACATCGTCACGGCCGTCGCGGAAGAGATCCCTGGCGCGCCACTCGCCCGCCTCCTTCTCCAGGTCGGCCCAGAAGAGGTCCGAGACGACGTAGAACGCGTCCCCCCCACCCTCGCCGACGGAGACGACGACGGACGAGCCCGCGGGCACCTCGGAGCCGACGGAGAGGGTGTGGCTCTCCCCCCCCGACTCCAGCGTGACCCGGGCGCGGGGCACTTGCAGGCCGACCGCCGCCGGATCCGCCCCCTCGACCTCCCGCTGGCGCTCGAGGGTCACGAGGTCGCGGACCATGCGGTCCACGGCGGCGCCGTCGGCGGGCGCGCTCAGCGGCTCGGTCAGCCTCCAGCGGGCCGGCCCCAGGTCGTCGGCCTCGTCGTCGGTCCCGGCGGGCTCCTCGCGCTCGAGACGCAGCCGCTCGCCCGAATGCTCGATGACGACCGCGTCGACCGCGTCCGCCTCGACCGGGAGGACACGCTTCGCGAGCTCGGCCCGGCGCTCGGAGGAGGGGAGGTCGCGCTCGACCCAGAAGATGAAAGCCGCCAGCGCGGCGACCACGACGGCGAGGATCAGCAGGGTGCGGGGTCGCATGGCGCCTCGTCTCCTCCTACCGCCGGCGACGCAGGTAGACCGCGACGCCGGCCGCCACCGCCAGCCCGGGCAGGACCAGCAGGATCAGCCAGGTGACCGTCCGCAGCTCGGCCTGGGTCAGGCTGAGGCGGACCTGCTCGGGCCGCTTGGCGGCGATGGCCACCAGGGCCTCGCGCTCCACCAGCCAGTTCAAGGTGTTGGAGAGCAGCGCCCCGTTCCCCACGTTGGCCAGCTGGCCGTTGGTGGCGAAGTCGGAGTCGCCGAAGACGGCGACGCGGAAGCCGGCCGGTGACGGCGCTTCGGCGGCGGGAGTCGCCGCGGGCTCCTCGCCGACGGCATCCCCGCCGACGGCATCCCGGGACATGGGTTCTTCGCTGCTGGCCTCCTCGGACACCGGCTCCTCGGACACCGGCTCCTCGGACAGGCCCTCCTCGGACGCGGGCTCCTCGCTCGCCGGCTCCGGTGGCTTGGCGACCTCCAGCTCGATCGCGACCCCCAGGGAGACCGGACCGGCCCGGTCGTCGTCGTCCCGGGCCACGCCGCCCAGGTCGGCGAGGTTCGTCTCGCCCCACCCCGAAGACGAGGAGAGGGCGAGCTCGGTGACCCGGGCCCCGCCCGCCGCCTCGCCGGCGGCCACCGAGCGCGCCAGCGGGAAGATCACGGGGAGGCCCACCTGCGAGAGGGCCTCGGTGATCGGATGGTCCCCGAACTCCTCCACGAAGAAGGTCTCGGCGCCGTAGAACGGCACTCCGCGATCGGGGTCGACGACGATGTCGGACCCGACTTCGGCTCCGATCTCGGCCAGGAAGCCCTCGAGGCCGGTCTGCACCAGGGTGTCACCCGGACCCAGGGTCGGGTCGAGCAGCACGAGCAGCCGCCCGCCGCGCTCCAGGTAGGTGCGCAGCGCCTCGACCTCCGGCTCGGTGAAGCCGGCCGTGGGACCGGCCACGACCACCAGGTCGGTGCCCTCGGGCACCGCCGCCCGGCCCAGCGAGGCCCACTCCTCCAGCTCGAAGTTGTCCTGACCGAGAAGGTCCCGGGCCGACGAGAGGCCGGAGGGCGAGAAGTCGTCCAGCTTGGCCTCGCCGTGGCCGCTGGTGAAGAGGATCCTCGGCTTGCGGCTCTCCACCAGCTCGACGATGGCGCTGGTGAAGGCCTGCTCGCCGTTGAAGGCGGTCAGGGTCGGGCCCTGGCCCGTCTGCATGCCGGAGTAGTCGTACTCGGCCAGATCCGAAGCCTCGATCACCCGCCGGTCGTCGCCGGTATCGAGGACGACGACGTTGTCCCGGCTGATCTCGTAGGTCTCCACGAGGCTCTGGGCCTCGGCCAGGTTCTTCACCGGGTCGACGACGCGCAGGGAGATCCGCGGGCTCGCCGCCTCGTAGCGGGTGAGGATCTCCTGCGTCGGCTCGGCCAGCTCGTCGCCGGGGTCCATGAAGGCGATCACCTCGACGTCGCGGTCGAGGTCCCGGAGGACGTTGAGCGTCTTGTCCGACAGGGAGTAGAGCCGGGTTTCCGTCATGTCGACCCGCTCGTAGTACTTCCAGCCGAAGTAGTTGACGATGACCAGCAGGGCGGCGACCAGCGCGATGCCGGCGCCGAGGCTCGAGCCCTGGAGCCAGGGGCTGCGGGAAGGAGACGATCGTTCCGCCATGGGTCCTATCTCCACTTCTTCGCTTCGAGGATGCGCGCCGACAGGAACAGGAAGAAGGCGCTCGCGCTCACGTAGTAGACCAGCCGCCGGGTGTCGAGGATTCCGCGGCCGAAGTCGTTCATGTGCTCCCACAGGTTCAGGTAGCCGAACGCCTGGCGCAGCCTGTCGTCGTTCACCAGGTTCTCCAACAGACCGAAGGTGAAGAGCACCATGAGGACCGCGAAGGTGACGACCGCCGAGACGATCTGGTTGCGGGTGAACGACGAACCGAAGACGCCGACCGCCATGAACAGGGCGCCCACGCCGAGGACGCCGAGATAGCCGGTGAGGATCGGCCCCGGGTCGATCTCGCTGTAGCCCGCGATCAGCGCGACGTAGGCCAGGGTCGGCAGCCACAGGAAGACGTAGAAGAGCAGGGCCGCCAGGTACTTGCCCAAGACGACCTGCCCCTCCGTCACGGGCGCGGTCATCAACACCTCGATGGTGCCGCTCCTGCGCTCCTCGGCCAGCAGCCGCATCGTCAGGACGGGCGTGATGAACATCAGCACCAGCCAGAAGAAGACCGTCTGACCGAAGAACAGCTCCAGCGGCGCCCCGATCGGCGACCGCGGATCGTTCAGGTAGCTGACGATGACCCAGAAGACGTAGCCGTTCATCAGCAGGAAGAAGGCAAGGATGACGTAGGCGAGCGGCGACAGGAAGTACGCCCGCAGCTCGCGCATCAGGGTGGCGGTGACGCCCCTCACGAGGGAACCTCCTCTTCTTCGCCGCGCTCTCCGGGGGCGAGCTCGTCCGTCATGGGCTCCCCGCCCGCCTCCGCGGCGGCGTCGCGGGTGGTCAGGCGCACGAAGACGTCCTCGAGCGAGGCCCGCTCCTCCGTCAGCTCCCGCAGGACCCAGCCGTTCTCGACGGCGAGGCTGAAGACGTCCTCCCGCAGGTCGCGGCCGGACTCCGCCTCGACCAGGAAGACGTCGGGGCCGCCGGCGTAGGGACGGACCTCGACCACGCCGTCCAGGGTCGCCAGGGCGCCGGCCACCGAGCCGTCGTCCTTCCGGACCTCGACCCGGACGACGGGGTTGCCCACCCACTGCTGGCGCAGGTCGGACGGGCTGCCCTCGGCGACGATGCGCCCCTGGTCGATGATCACGACCCGGTCGCACAGCAGCTCCACCTCGGGCAGGATGTGGGTCGAGAGCAGGAGCGTGTGCTTCTCGCCCAGCTCGCGGATCAGCCCGCGGATGGCGACGATCTGCTTCGGGTCGAGGCCGACCGTCGGCTCGTCCAGGACGAGGACCCGGGGGTTGTGCAGGATCGCGGTCGCCAGGCCGACCCGCTGCCGGTACCCCTTCGACAGGGTGCCGATGATCTGCCCCGAGACGTCGTCGATCAGGGTCCGCTCCATCACCTCGCCGATGACCCTCCGCGCCGTGGAGCGCGGCACCCCCTCGAGGTGGGCGCGGTAAGCGAGGTACTCGCGCACCCGCATCTCGGGGTAGAGCGCCACGTTCTCCGGCAGGTAGCCCAGCTCCCGGCGGGCCGCCAGAGGATCTCGGGCCAGGTCGTGCCCGGCCACCGTCACACGGCCCGCCGTCGGCGGCAGGAAGCCGGTGATCATCCGGATGATCGTCGTCTTGCCGGCGCCGTTGGGCCCCAGGATCCCGACGATCTCCCCCTCGTCGACCGAGAAGGAAACGCCACCCACGGCCGTGAACTCCCCGTAGCGCCGCGTCAGCTCGTATGCCTCGATCATGCCCTTTTCTCCGCTCGTCTCGTCTCTCCCGAGATCCTCGTCGTTCTCGAGCTCTCCGTCCTCGAGTTCCCGGTGATTCTCGCGATGGGCTGTGCCGTGGACACGTCCCGCGGGCCGTGGCGTCCGACCTGCGACCCGCTCTGGTGATGCCACAGAAACCAAGCAATATCGATGCCTGCCCTCATCGGCCCTCCGGAGGCCCGCCGCCGCGGCGGCGGGCGCCGCATCGGCAGCCCGCGGCCTGGAAACGGCGTCAAGATGGCGGCGTCAGGAGGACGGACCGGTCGGCGCGGCGGCGAGGAGAGAGACGACGCGGGGCGTCACGTCCAGGAGGGACCCGGCCCCGGCCAAGGCGGCGGCGGGGCCGATCGCCAGCAGGGGCACCGGGTGGAGGGTGTGGGAGCGGACCTCCCGGCTCTCCACATTGCCGTGGTCCGAGGTGAGGACCACCGTCAACTCCGCCGACCCCCGCCGCGACGAGGCGCTTGAACAGGCTGTGCTCCGCCACGATCCCGCGCAGGATCGGTCCCGGGAAGCCCACGACGTGGCTGCCCACCGCCACCGGCCCGTTCACCCCGGTGAACAGGCTCGTCTGCCCCGAAGCGCTCTGGGGCAGCCCCGACACGCCGAGGCTCGCGTCCAGGGCCGCGAGGAGCCAGCCGTCCCCGTCGCCCAGCGCCTCGCGGGTCAGGGGGCGACCCAGCACCGACGCGAGAGCCGGCGTGGGCGTATCGGAGAACGGGTTGTCCGGCCCGGCCGGGGCGAGACCGACGCCGTCGACGAACAGCATCAGGACGCGGTGGTAGTTTCTCACCATGAGCGACAAGGAGAAGCAGCAGGGGAAGGGCCTGAAGTCGGCCTACGAGATGGCGCTCGAGCGCCTCGACTCCCAGGGCATCGAGCGACCGCGCGAGGGGCGTCTCGACGAGACCGCGCGCGAGAAGATCGCCGAGGCCCGCCGGCGCGCCGAGGCCGCCCTGGCCGAGGCCGAGATCCTACACCGGGACACGATGGCGTCGATCCGTGACCCGGAGTTGCGGAGGAAGGCGGAGGAGGAGTACCGCATCGACCGTCGACGGATCGAGGAACGGCTCGAGCGCGAGGTGCGGGAGGCGAGGGGGGAGTAGGGTGCGGCGCCGGCGGCGAAGGGCGCCGGGTCGCAGGGCCGAGCGGAGGCCCACATCCCGGCGGCGGCCGTGGCCAATCTGGTCGTGCTGCGGGAGCTCGGCCGCATCGAGAACGGGCCTCCCCAGCGCTCGTCCGGTTCGCCCTACGACGAGTACGCCTCCTGGAACGCGCGGGTCGCCTCGCGGTCGCCACAGACGTAGACGCTGTCGCCCGCCCCGAAGCGGAACTCCGGCGGGAAATCCACCACGATCTCCTCGCCCCGCTCCACCGCCACGACGGAGCAGCCGGTACGCTCCCGGATCCCCATCTCGGCCGGATGGGAGCCGGCCAGCGAGTCGCCGGCGATCCGCAGGAGCTTGAGCTGGGGATCGATGGAGATCGCCTCCTCGCCCAGAAGGCGGCGGGCCAGCATCTGACCCGAGACCTGGGAGATCGACAAGGCGAAGGTGGCTCCCGCGGCGTGGATCCGCTCCACGTTCTCGGCCTCGTTGACGCGGGCGATGACCGGCACCTCGGCCGCTATGTCGCGGATGAGGACCGTGGCGAAGAGCGTCACGCTGTCGAGGTCCGGGGCCAGGATCACCGCCTGGGCGTCGCGCACCCGGGCCTCGTCGAGCACCGTCGGGTCCAGGACGTTGCCGACCACGTCGACTCCATCGCCCCCATCGCGGTCGATCACCACGGTCTCCTCCCCCACCTCGCCCAGGAGCTCGACCACCTTGCGCCCGACCTCGCCGTGGCCGCCGATGACGAACGGCCCCTGGCGACGCAGGGCCGAGGCGCCCTTGACCTCCCGCAACAGCCGCTCCAGGCTCTCGCCGCTCCCGACCACCACCAGGATGCCACCGGCGCGCAGACGCATCTCGGGGCTCGGTCCGGCCTCCAGATGACCGCCCACCCACTGGCCGATCACGATCGCCCCGGTCCGGGCGCCGATGCCCGCCTCGGCCAGGGTCTTGCCCACCAGCGGGCTGCCCTTCTCGATGCGCAGCTCGCGCACCTGCAGTCGCCTGCCCAGCTGCTGCAAGCCGGACAGGCGCGGGCTGATCTTCTCGCTCGCCCGGGCAGCCAGCGCGGCTGCCAGGATGTGGCGCGGAGTGTAGGCCATGGTGGCGCCGGCCAGCATCAGGGCGCGCCGGTGGAACGGCTCCTCCACCAGAGCCAGGATGTCGCCCTCGAACCCCAGCTGCCGCGCGGTGAGCGCGAGGGTCGCGTTCTGGTCGTCGGTGCCGTTGGCCACCAGGGCCCGGCAACGCCCGACGCCGGCCCGCTCCAGCACGTCGTCGTCCAGCCGCCCGAGGACCACGTCCTCGCCCCGTTCCAGGACCCGTCGGGCGTCGCTCTCGTCCTCCTCCACCACCAGGGTCCGGAGCCCGGCCCCCCGGGCCTGGTC
>CAJQNK010000115.1 GCA_905479655.1 uncultured bacterium
TCCGCCCGCGATGCATCTCGGCTGCCAGCGTTCCGCCTCCTCGACAATGTCCCTGCATTGCCTGCGTCGGCGCGCCTTGGCCCCCGAGCGCCTCCCGTCCGGCCCTTGTCGCCGGACTTCGGAAACGCTGGTCCTAGTGCCGCTCCACCACCTCCACCGCCTGCTTCAGCTTGACGAGGCTCCCCGGGGGTACGAACGACGACCGGACCTGGGCCAGGGGGTAGATCTGCGATCCGGGGCCGACGACGACGCCGGGGTGGAGCACACAGTTGCAGCCCGTCAGGACGCCGTCGCCCAGGATCGCGCCGAGCTTGCGCCGCCCCGTCGCGACCCTGCCGCCGTCGTGCGGGATCCGGATCTCGGCCTTGTCGTGGCGGAGGTTGGAGAGGATCGTGCCGGCGCCCAGGTTCACGCCGCTGCCAAGGATCGAGTCGCCGACGTAGTTGAGGTGCGGAGCCTTGGCTCCGGGCAGCAGGATGCCGCGCTTGATCTCCGTGCTGGCTCCCACCAGGCAGCTGTCGCCGATCCAGGCGCCGCCCCGGATGTAGACGCCGGGGCGGATCAGCACGTCCTCGCCGATGAAGACGGGTCCCTCGATCACCGCCCCCGGGAGGATCCTCGTCCCCTTGCCGATGACGATGGGGCCGCCGATGAGGTGGACGTCGGGGGTGATCCCGGTCTCGATGCGCTCGTCCGGCAGCGCGCCGAGCACACGGTCGAGCGCCGCGCCCAGGAGCTCCCAGGGAGCCAGCGGGTCGTAGTGGGCGGCCAGGACGTCGGGCAGGTGGCCGAACAGGCCGTCCAGCCAGGGGGGGGAGGGGGAGGGGGAGTCAGGCATCCTGGGATTATCGCAGGGTGCGCTGGATCCGGGTCTCGTGGTCGTCCGGGCGCCGATCACCTCTCGGCGATCCGGAACCTCAGCGGCCACCCGGCGTGCTCGCCGGCGTAGTCGACGCCCACCCTCGGCCCTCGCACCACCCGCTCCTCCGGAACGGGCCCGCCGGGGTAGATCGCCAGGGCCCGACGATCCAGCGGCGCGCCGTCCAGGGCCAGGTCGACGCCCAGCGCCTGGCAGAGCTTCCCGGGGCCACCTGCTAGCTCCCCACGCCGGGCGGGGAGCCGGCGCCCGCGTCGACGAGCCATCGCCCCGAGGCCGCCCGTCGGCTCCCCGGCCCGGATCAGCACCGCCGAGCCGTCTTCCGCACTGCCGGTGACCGCGTTGAGACAGTGGTGGAGGCCATAGATCAGGTAGACGTAGGCGAAGCCGCCGTCGAGCCAGAGGGAGCGGTTGCGCCGGCTCCGGAGGCCCCCGCGGGCATGGCTGGCCCGGTCCGGGGCGCCCAGGTAGGCCTCGGTCTCGGTGAGGACGAGCTCCATCCGCTCGCCCTCCGGCGTGCGACGCACCAGCCGGCAGCCCAGGAGCTCCCGGGCGACGGTCTCGGCGGGTCGCCGGTAGAAGCTCCGTGGGAGGGGTCGGGGCACGGGCCGGCGGGGCTAACGTGCCAGGCGCACGTGCCCGCCCTGCAGGAGCTTCCACAGGACCACCTGGCCCTCGAGTCGCTGCAGCGGGCTGATCTTCAGGATGGTCTCGACGTCGTATTGACCGTTGACCCGGGAGAGGACGAAGCCCTCCTGGGGTGTCAGCGGTAGGTCGGCGAGCTCCGTGGTCGAGCGCACCGGGTGGACGATCGCATCCAGGACGACCCCCGCGTGCTCGATCTCCTCGCGGATCCGCTCCTCCACGCTCCGGCTCGCCTCGGCGACCTGCCGGTTCTCGGGCCCGAGGGTCCGTGCGGCGCGCAGGTAACGCAGCGCGGTCTCCAGCCTGCCGCCGTCCAGGTGACCCTCGGCCGATTTGATCAGCGCGTCCGCGTCCCCGAGGTGATGCGACCCGCCGTTCAGGTTGCGGTCGGACAGGGCCCGGGGCCGGACCACCTTGACCCGGCCCCGCCGCGCCTCCTCCCAGACCACGCGGCAGACGTGGAACTCGGAGGAATGGGTGCTCAGGGCGATGTCCTCGATGCTGTGGTCGTCGTCGATCAGCTCGAGGATACGGCGAGCCCGATCGTCGTCTTCCGGAATCTCGAGCTTCGCCACGGTGACCGGCACCGCCTGGGCGGACGGGATGAGCTTGCGGATGCGCGCCCACTCGTCCTGGCGCTGGACGCCGTGCAGCACCAGCCGCGTCACTTCGAGCTCCATGGGGACCATGGGCATGTCGGGCAGCTCGTCGTCGACGAAGTGGAACTCGCCCTCGGCCCAGGAGAACACGTCGTAGACGCTCTCCTCCGCCTTGAAGACCAGCATGTGCTCGAGATCCGCCTCCTGGACCACCCCGATGGTCACCAGGATCTTCCCGAGGAGAGTCTTCTTCTTGCGCTGGAGCTCCATCACCTGCGCCAGCTCGTCCTCGCTGATGTAGCCGTGGGCGACGAGGAAGTGCCCGAGGTACTCCTTCGGGTCGCTCGAGGCCGTGGAGATGATCTTGCCCTTCTCGAAGAAGATCCGCTTCTCGACCCGCCCGTCGTCGATCACCAGGGTGCCGGTCTTGCGGTTCCTCGCGAGGAACTGCAGGAGTTCGGCGAACTCCATGGTCTTGAGGTTGCCGGCGATGCTCATGCGGTCGCGTTCTCCACCTGCGAAGGGAGGGCGAGATTGTAGCTCGGGCCGGTCACCGGCCTGCCGGTCGCAGGCGCGGATGCTGGTGCGGTCATCCTGGCGGCTCTCCCCGCGAGCCCGTCGCCTAGCTCGGCCGAGGCACGGGGTCGAGGTCACCCCGATTCCCTACGGTCGTGTGGGATCGCGGCTCCACATCCCGGCCAGCGCTGAACGATCGGACTCTCGTCTGATCCAGACCCCGCGCGGGAGGCGGCGATTCGAGGCCTAGACGCAAAGGTTAACGCAATCACTCGCGGGCCGGGGTGGTGCCGCGCTGGCCCTGGTAGTGACTCGAGGATCCAGGGTCGCCGTACGCCACGTCCGGCTCGCTCTCCATGGCGATGAAGATGAGTTGCGCGATCCTCCTCCCGGCCTCGAGATCGAACGGCACCGGGCCGAGGTTCTGGAGCTCGAGGGTGATGTTGCCCTCGAAGCCCGGGTCGCACCAACCGGCCAGCGAGTGGTTGATCCACAGACGGCCCAGGGTGGACTTCAGCTTGAGATCGCAAGCGACGTCGCGGGGGATCCGCACGTACTCCAGGGTCGTCGCCAGGACCACCTCGCCGGGGAACAGACGGACCTTCGGCGCGGAGAAGTGGTCCGGGTCGCGGGTCGGACAGAGCCAGTCGTTGCCGACCCGGACGTCGTAGGAGGCGGCGTTCACCTGCCGACTCTCGAAGGGCTCCACCCCCCGGCCCTCGCCCCACGCGCGGATCCAGCGGTCAGGCTTGATCATCGGCTCCGGACCCGCGTCAGAGCCGGATCGGCTCGTGGTTCGCTTCCTGGTGGATCGTGTCGACGAAGCGCAGGATGCGGCGGGTCGACGACATGAAGAGCGTGTAGCTGCGCGCGCCGCTGCCGAAGTACCGCACCCCCTTGAGCAGGCCGCCGTCGGTGACGCCCGTGGCCGAGAACAGGAGGTCGTCGCCGGGCGCCAGATCCTCGGTGGAGTAGATGCGGTCGACGTCGGTGATGCCGAGGGCTGCCACCCGCTTCTCCTGGGCCTCGTTGAGGGGCTTGAGACGCGCCTGGATCTCCCCCCCGAGGCAGCGCATCGCGGCGGCGGTGATGACGCCCTCCGGCGCGCCGCCGGTGCCGATCACCGCGTGGACGCCCGTGCCCCGCACGGCGGCGGCGATCCCGGCGGAGAGATCGCCGTCGCCGATCA
>CAJQNK010000116.1 GCA_905479655.1 uncultured bacterium
CGCCGCCGGCTCGCTCAAACCCGGCAGCCTTCGAGCCAGCAGCGCAGCATCTCCAGGTCACGAGGTGACCCTTCGCCTCCCGGGCATCTGGGCTCTCGTGCCGGGTTGGGGGGAGCTGCGCTCCGGCAGGCGCTCGAGACCCACGTCTTGGAGGAGAGACCGTGATGATCTCGATGGCCGCAACCCCACACCGTTTCCAATGCCTCGCTGCAGCGCTTCCCCTCGCATGGCTCCTGATCTTGGTGGTCGGCCCCATGCCTGCCGGCGCGGAGATCCCGGGTGTCGAGCTGAGCTTCGACGACGGACCCGATGCCAGCAACGACGACACGTGCGACGACGTGCCCCCAGGACTGGACTGCTACCCGCTTCGGAACACCGCCGCGGAGGGTCCTGACGACGATCCGTTCGACCCTACAGGGCCAAGCTTGCAGATCACCTTCGAGGGCGATGCGGAGCGAACGGGCGTCAACGACACCGACGGTCTCTACGGCCGTGCGGTCGAGTTCTTGGGCAGCACCACGGACGCCATCCGGGTCACCAGCCTTTACAGCTCCTACAACACGCCAGACCTCCACGCCTTCTGGGCGCTGGACGATCCCGACGAGGGTGCGTTCTGGCGGGAGGAGTGCCGATTCGAGGTTCGACTGAACCAGGGCGACTTCGAGATCGAGGTCTGGGAGGACGGCTGCCGCCTCGTCGAGGTCAGCACATCCCCTGAGCCGAGGCTCGCGGTTGTCGCGGTCGATCCGATCTGCTGGGCGTTCGGCTTCTCGAGCTATCCGGACGAGATCACCCAGATGCTCGTCGTCAAGGACGCCCTGGAATCCCTCGACTACCTGGACCTCACCGGCGACTACTACGCCACGGGGTGCAGCCACGGCGCCAACAACGTCCTCGAGTGGGCCGTCCTCAACGAGGCCGTTCCCACGGGAGACAGGCCCTCGAGGGTCTTCGTCCGTAGCCCCACCGATCATGGCGAGCACGTTCACTGCGAGTATCATGAGTCCTGGTGTGGCGAGAAGGAGTCCGCCTTCGACACCGTTCGGTTTGGGCCGGGAACAGAATGCAATCTTGAACCGCCGTGGCCCCACGACGATGACGAGCAGTGCGTGATTGACTTCTTCGACGACCCTGTCCGGGATCCGTTCATCGATGAGGTCTCGACCACTCTCGCAGAGAACACCGAGATCGGCCGCTCCTGGGGCGTTGCATGGGGCGGGGCGCTGTATCAGGTCTGTGGCAGCGGTAGCCCCAGTGAGACGCTCTGCGTCGAGGAGGGCGGATTCGCCGCCACGGACGGAGGCCGGCAGTTCAGGGACAAGTGGCGGAGCGTGGAGCCGGAGGTCGAGGAGGATCGCACCGGCTACTTCATCGAGAATGACAGCGCACACTGCGCGCACTGCTCTCTCAACAGCGACCAGCTCAACTGCGTCGTCGAGTTCCTGAAGGGCGGCCGCGGCGGCCTCACTGGGGACTGCGCCGACCTGGATGTCCCGGGTGAGTCAGCGGCCGACTGCAGCGCATACTAGGATGGTGAAGGCACTCTTTGAGGAGAGACTCATGTTACGAATCACCGCAACCATCCTAGCTTCCTGTCTGGTGACTTCCGGGTCGGCCCTGGCCGCAGACCCGGTTTCGGCGACCCTGCCGGTGCTCTACGAGGAGATCGAGCTCCATGCCTCAGATGGGGAGCGGGACGACTGGTTCGGCCACCCCGTCGCCCTCGATGGAGACCGGCTCGTCGTTGGCGCGGTCAGGGACTACGACCGAGGGCTCGATGCTGGCGCGGCCTATGTGTTCGAGCGCTCTCTCGAGGGAGCATGGATCGAGACCGCGAAGCTCACGGCGTCCGACGCGGAGGCGGGAGCCCGGTTCGGAACGGTGGCGGTCAGCTCCGACACGATTGTGGTTGGCGCCGAGCTCGACGACGAGCTGGGTAGTAACTCGGGGGTGGCTTACGTCTTCGAGATCGACGGAGGTGGAGAGTGGCTGGAGACCGCCAAGCTGGTTCCGTCGGACGGCGCCGCATGGGACACGTTTGGCCACAGCGTAGCCATCCAGGGATCGACGATCGTGGTCGGAGCTGACGACCACGACACTCCGGCGGGCGAGAACGCCGGAGGCGCCTGGGTGTTCGAGCGGACGGAGGAGGGTGAGTGGGTCGAGGTTTCGAAGCTCACCGCCTCCGACGCCGAGGCGGCCGACCGGTTCGGCCAGGCTGTTGGCGTCGGCCGGGACCTGATCGTCGTGGGTGCCCACGGTGTCGACGAGAGTGCCGGGGCTGTGTACGTTTTCGGGAGGAACGAGAAGGGGTCGTGGTTCGAGACCTCCAAGCTCCAAGCGTCGGACGGTGCGGCCGCGGATGTCTTCGGAGGGTCGGTCGCTCTCAGTGGCGACACGATCGCCGTCGGTGCCGTGGGTCGTGATGACCAGGGAATCGAGAGTGGCGCTGCCTACGTCCTTGAGTCGGACGGGGTGGGCGGGTGGGCGGAGACGGCGAAGCTGGTGTCACCGGACCCTCGGAACTACGACTCCTTCGGTCGGGTGAGTCTCGACGAGGATCTGCTCGTCGTGGGCGCCTACGGGGGCAATCCCCAGCCCGGGATCAACTCGGGCACCGCGGACCTCTTCCGCCGGGAGGGTAGTACCTGGGCTCTTGTCTCGCGGTTGCTCCCATCCGACGGTCGAGACCTAGACCAGTTTGGAATCACGACGGCCGTAGACGGCGACACGGCTGTAGTCGGTGCCCGCCTCGACGACTTCTGGGGTCCAGACTCCGGCTCGGTCTACGTCTTTGAGCTCGAGGAGTGCGTGCTGAAGCTCGAGGTCGATCCCGAGGCGGTTCGCGCCGGCGACGAGCTTCGGGTCGGTATCCTGCTCGAGCACAATCGGCCGGAGACCGTTATCGTGCCGTTCCGTATCTGGATCGAGGACGCGGAGGGCGGCCTGGTAGCTAGCCGGACGACCGAGCCGCAGACCTTCCACCACGGCGATACGGTCCGCCGCGAGCTGACGCTCCGGATTCCGGAGGGCACGCCCGCAGGAGAGTACCGGGTGCTCGTGGGCGCTACGCGGATGCAGCAGGGGCTGGCCGGGGCGGAGCGGTCCTTCACGGTGCTGGGGTCGGCGCCGCCGACGTTGGTTCCGCCGAGTCGCTGAGCTCTGTCGTCGCCCGCAGCCCGCACGCCTCTGGGGTGGGTGTGTAGCTGGAAGGGTGGGGGGCGCGCACGCGTAAGCGCACGGGGGAGGTGCTTCCCGGAGGCGTGGTTGTTGTTCGTGACGCCGCTAGGCGAGGCGCGGTCCGCGAGCCACCTTCACCCGCCTCCCGCCGGAAGGACTCAAGCTCCACCAGCGGCCCCGGAAGTGGTCCCAGATCGGCACCCCCGTCCGGATCGTCTCGGCCCGGCCTGAGAGTCGGGATCCCAAGAACATCGGCCCGCTGTGTCAGGGTCCTCGGGGCCGACCCTGAAGCTCAGCCTGGGCGGCAGCACCGGAGTCGCAGCACACTCAGGGCACACTCACGGCACGGTGGGGGTCCGATTCGCAGCGATCCTAGCCGTGCCGCTGGTCTGCCCTGACCGGCGCAAGTGTCTGCCCGGAAGTCGCCTTAGGGCGCAGCGGACGCGCCCAGGTTCGCCCTCGCGCTAGACTTCGGATCTGCCGGTTCGGGGTTCGAGTCCCTGCCGGCGCGCCATTGGAATGAATCACTTAGCGGGAGTCATGCCGTCCGAGACCGACCCTGGGTAAGCGTGGGGTAAGCACCGAGGCCGGCGGGCAACTGCGATCCTCGGACGGCGCTGCTGGCCTCTCCTCTCGTTGATATCGAGGAACGGTTCCCACCGCCGTATTCCTCGCCCTGATTGGTCAGCGGGGCGAAGCCCAGGGGGATCGGATCCCGGGGGCCATCTCGGTGGTACACCGGATTGCAAGAGACTCGGATCGAATCGAAGGGTGGGCGGCCGGCCAGCACAGTCAGTCAACCCCCCCATGCGAGTTCTGCCGTGGCGCACGTGACGAGCGGATCCTCCGCGCCCTGGACGAGAGCGCTCCCGCGGTGGATTCGTCGTCGGATCACACCTGATCCCTATCGAGCGGTTTCAGACGTGTAAGGAATCGATCCCGCGGCGCACTCATTGACCGTGAGTGTGCCAACCGTGAACACCCGATCAGCGCGGCGGTCCCGCGGACGGGATCCGGCCGCGGCACCCCGGCCCGTCCCTGGGCCAGCGGATGTGTACCCTGCCGCGTCGATTGGGGGTGGATTGTCGAAGCCACCCGGTACCGAGTCGGGCCAGCGGGAGGGCGATCGAGACTTCATCGCGGTGGCTGCGGCCGATCCCGACGCTGACCTTCGGTGACGGCGCTGTGTTGTCGAATCCGTCGAACGCCGAGCTGGCCGAAAAGCTCGGCCTGAAGACGACGGCCGAGCGACACCACTACGACCTGATCGTCGCGGGGCGGCGGGCCGGCAGGACTGACGGCGGCGCTGTACGCGGCGCGGGAGGGCATCGACACCCGGGTCGTCGAGCGGGCGGCGATCGGCGGGCAGGCCGCAGCCACGATGCAGCTCGACAACGTCCCCGGCTTCCCCGAGGGCGTCGGCGGCGCGGAGCTCGCCGGACGCCTCCGGGCACAGGTCGAGCGGTTTGCTGCAGGCGTAGGAAATCTCGGGTCTGCGCAGCCACCAAAACTACCTCTGCCTCGGGACATCGGGCGGGGACGAGTACAGCGCTCGCGCCGTGCTGCTGGCGACCGGATCGCGGTACCGCCGTCTGGGCGTCCCGGGCGAAGAGGAACAGACGATGTGACGTGGCTCGTGCGCAGCGACGCCCTGCGCGCCTCGGAGGTCATTCGCGAAAAGGTCGCGAGTCACCCGGCGATCCACGTTGAGTTCGAGACCGGGGTCGAGGGTTTCGAAGGCGCACGATCCAAGCTCGAGGCGGTGCTCGTGCGCAACACGCGGACGGGGAAGTCCGCAAGACTGGACTTGCGCTCGGCCTTCGTGTTCGTCGGGCTCGACCCGAACACCGCCTTTCTGGCCGGCAGCGCGGTGCGGCTCGACGCAGGAGGCTTCGTCGTCACCGGGCATCCGCTGATTCACGAGGGCGATCGACCCGCCGGATTCGAAGGTCGAGAGCCGGCCATGCTCGAGACGAGCACGCCCGGGGTCTTCGCCGCAGGCGACGTGCGGGCCGGCAGCACCAAGCAGGTCGCGTCAGCCGCCGGCGAGGGCGCGGCGGCCGCTCTCATGATCCGACAGCACCTCGAAGCGGCTTGACCGTCTGCGCCCGGCCGGGGTGTAAGGACGGAAGGGCTTGTCGCACTCACCTACAGCACGGGGAACCATGGTGGGAACCCGCACAGACGATAGACAAGGAGGAACGATATGAGACTGCAACACAAGAGACTGGCCGCGTATCTGATCGCCGCGATGGTGGCGGGTGGCGTCGCCGCGCAATCCGAGCCGACGTCTTGGGCGTTGGACCCTGCGCACACCGAGGTCAAGTTCGCCGTGAACCACTTCTTCACCCCGGTGACCGGCAAGTTCGAGGAGTTCGAAGCGAAGCTCCAGTATGACCCGGAGAACCCCTCGAAGAGCAGCGTCGAGGTGACGATTCCCGTGGCGAGCGTCAATACGGGGAACTCGATGCGCGACGACCATCTGCGCACGGCCGACTGGTTCGAGGTGGAGAAGCATCCCTACATCACGTTCAAGAGCACCTCGGTTCGTGCGACCGACAGCGGCGGACTCGTCGCGCGGGGTCCGTTGACCATCAAAGGCGTCGCGCGCCAGGTCGAGCTGCCGATCGCCCTGCTGGGCAGGCAGCCGATTCCCGCGCCGATGCAGGAGATGATGGGCGGCGCCCAGGAGGTCGCGAGCTTTCAGGCGTCGACCGCCGTGGACCGCGGCGACTTCGGCGTGGGAGTCGGGAGCTGGGCGGCGACGATGGTCGTCGGAGGCGAGGTCGAGATCGAGATCCTGGCAGAGGCGCACCGTCGCTGATGCGAATGCGGCGTGGACGGACCAACGGCCGGGCCCCCCTGCCTGGCGTGGGCGCTCGGTCGTTGTACAGCCACTCACGTGTGGGTCCGGGGATCCTGGTGCACCAAACTGAACGGAGGTCAGAATGACGACGAAGACAATCGACCTGCTGCCCCTGACGGCGGCCGAGGCACCCAGCGCGGCGCGACCGGTCCTGGAGAGGACGGCGGAGATGTACGGCTTCACCCCGAATCTCCTCGGCGTGCTCGCGCACTCGCCGGCCGCTCTGCACGCCTATGCCTCGGTGAACGAGAGTCTCGGCCGGCACAGCCACCTGTCTCGAACGGAGCAGCAAGCGGCGATTCTCGCCATCAGCGTCGAGAACGGCTGCACCTATTGTGTCGCCGCCCACTCGGTAGCAGCCCAGCAAGCAGGGCTCGACGACGAGGCGATCGACGCCCTCCGGGATGGACGGTCGCTGGACGACCCGAGGCTCGAGGCGCTGACAGCCTTCGCTCGTCGAGTGGTCGAGAAGCGTGGTTGGGTGCGCGGCGACGCTCTCGATGCATTCGTGGCCGGCGGCTTCGAGCCGGCGGCGGCCCTCGACGTCATCACCTTGGTGGCTCTCAAGACTCTCTCGAACTACACCAATCACATCGCGGAGACGCCGCTCGACGAAGTGTTCGCGAGTCGTCGCTGGAACGGCTAGCAGCGCCGAGCACGCCCGGTTGACCCATGCAAGAGCTGGCGAGCCTGTCCTGTTGGTTCCTACCGTCCCTGCCTCTGTTGGTGGGGGCCTTCGTGAGCGGCGCCATCGTGGGCCTCGAACGGCAGCACCATCACGGCCCTGTCGGCGTCAGGACCTGCACTCTGGTCTGCGCGGGCGCCACGACCTACATGCCGAGCGGCCACCTGATTCTCGAGGCCGTAGCCCTTCCAGGAGACCCCACGCGCGTCGCGGGCCAGATCGTCACCGGGATCGGCCTTCTTGGAGCCGGGGTGATCATTCGTGGAGCGGGCGGTGTCAGTGGCCTGACCTCGGCCGCCACGAGCGTGGGCCTGGAGACCTGACGCGTGAGTTTCGAGTATTGGTTCATGCTGCCGATCTCCGTCCTGGTCGCCACCGTGGCGATGGCTTCGGGTGTGGAAGGCGCGACGTTCTTTGCTCCGATCTTCATGCTCGGCTTGGGGCTCCCGCCCGAGGTGGCGATCGGCACCGGGCTGATCACCGAGACGTTCGGCTTCGCGAGCGGTCTCTATTCGTTCAGCCGCAAGAAGTTGATCGACTACAAGCTGGGTGTCGCTCTGTTGGTCGTCACCATTCCCATGGCGTTGCTCGGCAGTTGGCTCGCCGGCGAGGTGGCGCCCACCGTCCTCAAGGGCGTGCTCGGCGTCGGGCTTCTCGTCGTCGCGGCGAGTTTCCTGCGCTCTCCCGCGTCGCGGGACGTCGCGCTGCTCGATGCGGCCATCGATGGCGAGCACGCAGGGGGCCCGGCCGAGACCGAGCTGGTTGCCGTCGACGGGGAGATCATCCGCTACACCGTGTGCAATCGCACGGAAGGCCGCCTCCTGGCGGGAGTCGGGAGCCTGTTCATGGGAATGATCTCTACCGGTCTCGGGGAGCTCAACGGTTATTTTCTGCTCCAGCGCTGCCGTGTGCCGAGCAGGGTCGCGGTAGCCACGAGCGTGTTCGTGGTCGCGATCACCGCCCTGACCGCCGCGGCCGGCCATCTCACCCGGTTCTTCCAGAGTGGTCCCGAGACAATGGGAACGGTGCTGGCGCTGGCGGTCTTCACGGTTCCCGGGGTGATCGTCGGAGGCCAGATCGGCCCGCTGGTCGCCAGCAAGGTCTCTCAGCATGCACTTGAAAGAGCGATGGGCGTGCTCTTCATCGGGGTGGCCCTGCTGACGCTGTGGGACGTGATCCGGTAGGTGTCGAGCCCGGGTCGATCCGGGCGAAACTAGATCGGAGGATCAGGTGTGTCGCTTATACGGCTTTCGCGGAAGTGGTCCGAGCAGGATCGAATGCAGTCTCGTGCGCGCCCAGAACGCTCTGATGGCTCAGAGTTCCTGGGACTCGCGCGGGGTGTCGAACGCCGATGGCTGGGGCATCGCGTCGTATCGCGGCGGGTTCCCCGTGGTGGAGAAATGTGACAGTGCGGCATATGAGGATGCTCGCTTTGCCGAGACCGCGGCCGGAACCATCTCAGGAACGGTTCTGGCCCACGTGCGCAAGGCCACCGTGGGGTCCATCACCGTCGCCAACACCCACCCGTTCTCCCACGGAGTCTGGTCCTTTGCGCACAATGGCACGCTGACCGCGCTCGATCGTCTCGCCGTGCGCCTCGAAAGCGAGACGGCGGGCGATCTGCTGAGCCATCGCCGCGGGACGACTGATAGCGAGTCGATCTTCCTTTGGATCCTGAGCCGCATGAGAGCCGCAGGCGTCGATCTGGACCGCGCGAGCCCGGGCGCGGAGCTGGTGGAAGGCGTCTTCGCCGACTCCGTCGGGGCGCTCGCGGCGGCCAACGATCGTCATGCGCCCGGGGAACCGGCGAAGCTCAATCTGCTGCTGACCGATGGGAGCCTGCTCATCGCATCGCGCCTGGGCAATACCCTCTACCAGCTACGGCGCGAGGGGGTTCACGACTGCGAGATCTGCGGCTCGAAGCATGTCGAGGACCGCTGGGCCGAGGACTTCACCGCGGTCCTGATCGCTTCGGAGCCATTGACCGACGAAGCGTGGGTCGAAGTTCCGGAATCCGCCCTGGTGGCGGTTGCCGACGGCATCACGACACGCACACGGTCGATCACGTAGGTTCGAGGGAGCGACGAGCGGTGCGACCTGTCATCAAGTGGGCAGCCCGGGGCGCAGGAGCTCTCGCCCTCGTTCTGCTCGCCGTCCTCCTCGAGAGGAAGCTCCACCTCAGGGTCGTGCTGGCTCCCGACCGCGTCGAGGCCTACCTTCTCGCAGCGGGACCCCTCGGGCCGGTGCTCTTCATGCTGGTCATGACGGTCGCGGTGGTCGCTCCGGTACCGACGTTTCCGCTGGATGTCCCGGCCGGGCGGCTCTTCGGCCCGGTCTTCGGGACGCTCTACGCCGTCACCGAAGATGTCCTGGTACAGTTTTGCTCTCGCCACGTTCGCCGGCATGTTGCCGTTGACGTTCTCCTATGTGCTCTTCGGACCTCTGATCTCAGTGGGCCGGCCGGTCGCCTGGGTTGGGGGCGTGGTGATGGTGTCACTGCTCTTCCTCCTGCCCCGGTGGATCGAGCGGTACGACGTCTTCGGATTGAGGCGATTCTTCGCGCATGAGGCGTCGGGGGACTGAGGCAGATCAGCCTGGGCTGGCACTGTTCGTGAGGCCTACGTGAGCCTCAGGTTTCGGCGGGGACCAGCGGACCTCGTGAGTGATTCGCCGTTGCGCGGCTTCGGGCCGCGGGCGAGGTTGCCGATGAAGAGAGCCAGTCGAGCATGCTTTCCTTCCTGCCCATCCCTGGGCGGTTGCTGTGATTCGCTCCAAACGGAGTCTTGCGCGAGCCGGGTGGCCCCGCGGGGATCCCTTGGTCCCGGAGCTGTGCGGAAGGTTTCTGCGGGGAGGCGTGTCTTCTAGGGAGACGGGACGCCCCTGTGCTCCTTGGCCGCTGCGGGGTGAGGAGCGCAAGGTGGAAGGGAGAGCGAGAATGTGGAGCGAAATGAGATGACAGGCAGGAAGCTGACCAGGCCGTTGCGCGGCTGGAGCGCGGTGCCCTGCGCCGTGCTGATCGTCCTGGGGGCGCTCGCGAGCGCCGAGGCGGCGGCGAGCCAGGTGGCCAGCAGGAAGACGCCCGACTCTGCACCCTTCAGTCCCCCCGGAGCCACCGCGCTCCAGGACGATCTGGCGGCGCAGCTGTGGGCGGCCTACGAAGAAAAGGGGGCTGACTACGAGCCCCGCACGGAACACCTGCGGGAAAATGGCAGCCCGATCTACGTCAACCGGCTCATCCTCGAGGACTCCCCCTACTTGATCCAGCACGCGCACAACCCGGTCGACTGGTACCCGTGGGGGTCGGAGGCCTTTGAGAAGGCCCGCCGGGAGGGCAAGCCCATCTTCCTCTCGATCGGCTACTCCACCTGCCACTGGTGCCACGTGATGGAGAAGGAAAGCTTCGACGACGAGGAGGTGGCCCAGCTGATGAACAAGTGGTTCGTCAGCATCAAGGTCGATCGCGAGCAGCGGCCGGATGTCGACGAGGTCTACATGACGGCGGTGCAGCTGATGGGCAACCGGGGCGGCTGGCCGATGTCGACTCTTCTCACAAGCGATGGCAAGCCGTTCTTCGGTGGCACCTACTTGCCGCGCGCGGCCTTCCTCGATCTTCTGACCAAGGCATCGGCAGCGTGGGAGCAGCAGCGCCCCCAGCTCGCGGCACAGGCCGAGCGCGTCGCCGCCGCCGTAGCCGAGGCGACCGCCGCGGCTGGCGCGGCCACCGAGGTCGGGGCCGAGCTCGTCTCGGCTGGCGTCGAGCAGAGCCTCTCCCGGCACGACGACCGGCTCGGCGGGTTCTCGCCAGCTCCCAAGTTCCCCCACGAGCCGCAGCTGCTGTTCCTTCTCGAGCAGGTGCTGCGCACCGGCGAGAGCCGGGCGCTCGCGGCGGTCGAGACCTCGCTCGACCACATGGCCCGAGGCGGCATCTACGACCAGGTGGGCGGCGGCTTTCACCGCTACTCGACCGACTCCCACTGGCTGGTGCCTCACTTCGAGAAGATGCTCTACAACCAGGCTCACCTCGCCCGGGCCTACCTGGAAGCCTCGCGGCTGACGGGAAACCCGCTCTTCGAGCGCGTGGCGCGGCAGACGCTCGACTACGTGCTGCGCGACATGACCTCGCCCGAGGGCGCCTTCTACTCGGCCACCGACGCCGACAGCGAGGGCAGGGAAGGCGAGTTCTTCGTCTGGACACCGGAGGAGCTGCGGGAGGTCCTGTCCGAGGCCGACGCCGAGCTCGCGATCCGCGTCTTCGGCGTCACCGAAGGAGGCAACTTCGAGGGGAAGAACATCCTCAATCTACCGCAGCCACTGCCGGACGTGGCAGGCGCGATCGACAGGCCCCTGACCGAGCTTCTACAGCGCCTCGATCGCATCCGCCAGCGGCTCTACGAGGTGCGGGAGGACCGGCCTCATCCCCTGCGCGACGACAAGATCGTCACCGCCTGGAACGGCATGATGATCACGACGCTGGCCCGAGCTGGCGAGGTCCTCGGCGAGGAGCGCTACCTCGCCGCCGCCCGGCGAGCGGCGGCGTTCCTCTGGAAGCACAACCGCCAAACCGACGGACGACTCTGGCGAGCCAACCTTGCAGGGAGCGCCTCCGTCGAGGCGAACCACAACGACTACGCCTACCTGCTCGAAGCTCTGATCGCTCTCTACGATGCGACGGCGGAGCCGGCATGGCTCGAGCGCGCGGGCGATCTGACCGACAGTATGCTCGCGCGCTTCTGGGACGAGGCCGGCGGCGGCTTCTTCATGAGCGAGGACGACCACGATGGCCGGCTCCTCGTGCGGCCGAAGAGTCCCACCGACGGCGCCATCCCGTCGGGGAACTCGGTGGCCGTGCGGGCTCTGGTCATGGTCGCTGCCCGCACCGGCGAGGAGACGTACCGCCAGAGAGCCCAGGCCTCGCTGGCCGCCTTCTCGGGCCAGATCCGGCGCCAGCCGACCGCCTTCGCCTACATGCTCCTGGGTGCCGACGAGCTCCTCCGCGGCGGCGCCGGCCCGCTCGAGTACGCGGCTCGCGGCGTCGTGCGAGCTCGCGCGTCCTTCGACGGCTCCGGCAGCGGCGACGTGACGGTGCTGCTCGATCTCGCTGACGGGTGGCACGTCAACTCGGACCGGCCACTCTCGGAGTACCTCATCGCGACGCGCCTCGCCGCCGAGAGCGACGGGATCGTGCTGGAGGAGGTGGAGTACCCGGAGGCCGAGACCGTGACGCTGGGCTTCCAAGACGAACCCCTTGCCATCTTCCAGGGCACGGTTCCGATCCGGGCGAGACTCGCGTACGACGGAACCGACCGGCCCGGCGTCGCTCGCCTGCAGCTGACGGTCCAGGCCTGCGACGACCGCAAGTGCCTCAAGCCCGAAGAAGTCTCACTGGAGCTGCCCTGGCCCGAGGGTCCACCCGGCCTGCCGCGGGCGAGCCGGACCTTCGGTCGTTCGGAGTTCGTCGTCTCGGCGGCGGCCATGGCGCTGGCCGCCGCTGGAGCCGGCTGGTGGATCTGGTGGCGCTCGGCCCGATCCTGACGGACATGCGCCGCGGGGCCCCACCCCTAGTGTCCCGCTCCGGAAATCCCAAGCGCCTTTCTCGGCCCCTTCTCGCCCCTGGCTGCGTTGCTGCTCCTCGCCAGATTCCCGATATGGCTCGTCGCATCGCCTTGCCAGGAACGAGAATGGCCGCGAGCAAG
>CAJQNK010000117.1 GCA_905479655.1 uncultured bacterium
ATAGCTCACCTCGATCTCCAGGTGGTGGAGGGGCGCCTCGGGCTTCCTCAGCTCTCCTATGAGAAGGCGGACGAGGCGATACGGGTCGCGAACAAGATTGTCGACGAAGTCCACCGGCACTACCTTGATGCAGAATGCCGAATGAGTGAGATCATTGAGACGGGAGGAGCGGACGGCCTGCTGGAGGCGCTGCGGATGGCCCGAAGGTGGAGAGACCACCAGAAGGCTCAGCTGAGGGCTACAGTCCGGAGAGACACATGAAGGAGCTGGCCCAGCGGCTCGCGTACGTCCGAGAGGTAGTCACCGTCGCCGAGCTTCTCGAGGGCAAGGGCGTTGACTACCCGCGGACCCAGGCCAACGCCACCTTCAAGAAGGCGCCTCGGCACAAGGGGAAGGGGGCGGAGCAGGGGGCGTTGGGGTTTGACTGCGGAAGGTGGGGCCTCGATGGCGGGTGAGATTCGGAACCTATCGGATGCGCTGGAGATCGCGCTTGAGCGCTGGGAGACGTGGTTCCGTGGGCAATCGCAGGTGTTCCCCACGCTGAAGCCCAAGGCGTACAGGTCTGCAGAGCCTCAACGGGTCCTGGAGAAGAGGGAGAATGTTTCCTACGACTACTTCAAGACAGTTGCTCCCTCGCTCCAGGGCGGCCTTCCCGACGAAGGGAACCACCTCGAGTGGTTGCTTTGGATGCAACATCACGGCGGCCCAACTCGCCTACTCGACTGGACGGCCAACGTCTTTGTCGCGCTGTATTTCGCGGTGACCGAGAACCAGAAAGAGGACGCTCAGCTGTGGGCGCTCGACCCGCGAGCACTGAACCGACATGTTGGAATGCGCTCTGTCGCGTCAGGCGATGACGCCCCCGTTGTCCTTCTCGCGGCGGAGGTAGTGGGGGCGTGGGAAACGGGTTGCCCGCAGGATCGGTGGCCGGTGGCGTTCATGCCGAGGATGCGCTTTCCTCGGATGTTTGCACAGAGAAGCGTCTTTACGATTCATCCCGCGCCTTCTCGTGGACGAACCCTTGAGGACCCCACGATTGGTGCTGAGGTGCTCCGGGAGTACAGAATCCCCGCTGGCCGCAAGGCCGACCTCCATAGAGACTTGGTTCGTATGGGGGTAACGCAAGACGCTCTGTTTCCGGGCCTCGACGGCGTCGGTCGTGCTAGTCACGCAGAGGTCTTCATAATCGGCCCAACGACTTGGCTGAACAACGATGGCGAACCCTGAGCACCTCGCGACCCTGGAGAGGGGGGGTGGGGGAGTGATCCCAGGCGCTGGAGGCCACCGTCGTCGACCTCGGGCGGGCCCTCGCGGGGGCGCCGGACGACTCCGAGGAGTGGAGGATGTCGGTGGAGGAGAGGTTGCGGAGGTTCGCCGGAGACCTAGTCTAGGTCCGACCGTTGCGGTTGACAAGGAGAGGGGCGGGTAATAATATTACCTCATGCCTCGCACACCACAGGGCGTCTACCTGAAGCACCGCCGGTTCCTCCTTGAGCTCCACCGGATCGTCGAGGAGGCGGCGGCTCTTGCCGTGACTGACTTCCGGCTCCGGAAGCGGGAGATCGAGGACCATCACCTTGCGTCCTGCATCAGGAACGAGACCAAGGGGCGCGTGCTCGATCTCTCTGGAACGGAGCACGAGTGCAGGGTCCGTGAAGATCTGCGCAACAACTCTGTCACGATGCTCCGAGAGGGAGATTCGCTCAAGCTCAGGCGGCGCAAGCGCAGCTTCTCCTCAACACGCTATGGTGAGCCTTCTCCGTCACAATCGAGGGCGATGCGCTTGTACTGGGAGCAGCGCCCTTTGCATCTCTATGCCCCAGGGTCGAATGAGCCCTACTTCAGTGCTGATGGCCTTAGCCTGTTCGTGCTTTGGGACTTCGACCACTTCGCTGAACAGATCACGGGACTGGATCTGGTGAAGGGTGGGGATTGGAGGATCGGAGTCGAGCATCCCGCGACGGCAGCGGTTGCCTCGCATCCCAGTCAGGAGGTCGAGGTGTTTGAGGATCTGGAGTTCGAGGAGGATCGGCTGGACGAGGCGCAAGACGAGGAAGACGAGGGGATTGGCGACAGCTGAACCGGAGGTGACCTAGGTTGGAGGGAATTCGGTTTTGCCGTTGAACGGGTCTAGAATTCGCCAGGCACGTGAACTGAAGAAGTGGGTGCAGTGCGACCTTGCCGCCGCAGTGGGTGTGTCTCAATCCGCGATTGCTCGACTTGAGAGTGGATCGTTGGAGCCGTCAAGGGCCGTTTTGCGCGAGATCTCCGAAAAGACTGGATTCCCTGAGAGGTTCTTCCGGGAATCCGACCTGATTGATGTCCCCGAGGGCTCATTTCTTCGATTTAGGAGCCGGCGATCGAAGCTGAAGGCAAGGGACAGGAGCTACATTCTCGCGCTGGCCCAAGCAGCTGCCAATCTCCATGAACACCTTGCGTCTCACTTCAGGAGGTTTCAGCTCCGAGTACCCCATCTTGATCGAGATCTGCCGATTGATGACGCAGTATCTGAGGCCCGCCGCGTGCTTGGTGCGTCTTCGGCGGAGCCTATACAGCGGCTGGTATTCCTGCTAGAGAAGGCTGGCTTCGTATGTCTTTCAATCCCTGTTGGCCGTCTCGGAGATTTCGATGGCTTCAGCGCATGGGTCGACCGACGTCCCGTGATTGTGCTGAGCGCCGGCCTCGGTACGGAAGGCATCAGAGTGACTGCCGCGCATGAGCTTGCCCACCTTTGTTGGCCTGGAGCCTTCAATGGGCGAGTAGCTTCAGTGGAGCGAGAGGCGTACGCGTTTGGTGGCCGTCTCCTGATGCCTGCGACTGGTATTCGCCAAGAAATGCCGAGCCCGATCACGATTTCGGGCCTCTCAGATCTTCGGATGCGTTGGGGAGTGTCGGTGAAGGATCTCATCGTACGCGCCGAGCGGCTGGGGCTGTTGAGCGAGGAGCAGTACAAGGGGCTCTTGATTCGACATCGTCGGCTGTGGCCGAACGGCGAGCCCAGCGCCGTCGGTCTCCCACCTGAGCGCCCCAGGGCATTGGCGAAGATGAACGAGGTCGTTCATGGCGGCAGCGCAAACAAGCTGGCTCAAGAGACTGGCTATCCCGTCTGGATGGTCGCCCAGATCCTCGGCGCACACGGGAGCAAGTCGGACCTACGCCGTAGCGCGGCAGATCCCGGCGCAAGGGTTGTACGATTCCCTCTTCCAGGTCGTCGAGTCTCCAGCGCGAAGGAGGAGGCGGGGTAGCTTGCGCTGGCCAGCGCAAGACCCTCAGCTAGTAGGATGTCGAGGGTCGGCACCCCCCCCTCGGGTCGCCGTGCAGGCGAGCGTGCTGAGGGCCCGACCGAGGCCCTGAGACCCTGGAGCGGATTTCCGCCGAGTGCATGCTCGACCTCCGACTCCGGCGCGCCCGGTCTGTGACACCCGCGACCCTCCGAGGGCACCTGCCCGGCGCACGTACACTGGTCCCGACCCTGAGAAGGAGGGTCGAGGCCGTGGCGTTCACCCGGGCGCCGCGGCCTCTTTGTCCCTCGGGGTCTGGAAGGCGCCTCAGGGCGATCGGCTGCCTGCCCGCGATCGACTCCCCGATCATGAGGAGTTCGTGAGGAATTCCGAATGCTCTCCGGCGGGCCTGTGGGTTAGCTTCAGTCTGCGCCTTTCGCAACTGCGGCGCGTTCGCGCCGGGAGGTAGTCGTATGCGCAGGTTTCTTCTCGCTCTGACTCTCTTCGCCCTGATCGCCTTGCCCGCGTCTGCGAAGCCGACGATCACCGATGCCGTGGTGGATCTTTCGGTCACGCCAGCGGAGGTGACTTTCTATGGCTTCGAGTTCGGCGACTCCCAGGGCCTGAGCCAGATCTACCAGCTCGTCATGTCGCTTCCCGAGACTATGAACGTGGTCTCGTGGACCGACGTCGCGATCACAACGGTGCTCTTCACGGAGGTGCCCGGCACCTACCTGATCCTGCTCCAGATCCCCGGGCAGAAGCTGGGGCAGTTCTACCTGACCGTCGGCGGTGGGACCGGAGGAGATGGCGACATCACCGCGGTTACGCCAGGGCTGGGCCTGCTCGGCGGCGGAGACACGGGTGATGTTGAGCTTTCCGTGGACTTCGGTGGCGGCGGCCTCGCCGACACCGTCTCGCGCTCAGACCATGGTCACGCGGGGGAGGACATCACCTCCGGAATCGTTGCCGAGGGCGTCGTCGACGGCGCGATCGCCCGAACGACGGAGATTCTGCCGGAGGTTCTGGCCAACGATGGCGCTGGCAGTGGTCTCGATGCCGATCTGCTGGACGGCCTCAGCTCCTCGAGTTTCATCACGGTCGGCACCGACAACTGGGTCGATACGACGGGCGACACGATGACCGGCACGCTCTTCATCGGAGACGAGCAACGGTGGATCTCGACGATCAATGGCAGCTTGCGTTTCGAAAACCTGGACAACGATGTCGTCGTGTTCGCCCAGGATGACTTCATCGTGGAGGCGGTCGGGGGGATTCTCCTGGACGGGGACGAAGGCGGCTTGACGGATGTGACCCTTCGAGCTGGAGAGGACGTTGACATCAACGCCGATCGGTTCGTCATCTTGGACCCTGCCGACGCGGTAGGGATCATGACGAACGATCCAGTGATCGACCTCCACCTCGTCGGTGACGCAGGAAAGACGATCGGTGGCTCGACATGGGACGACCTGTCCGACGCTAGGCTGAAGGAGGTTGAGGGTTCCATACAAGGCGCGCTCAGGCTGGTCAGTCGCCTCAACCCCGTCGTCTACTCTTGGAACGACTTGCGGGAGGCGGAAATCGGTCCGGACCGACCTGGACGCAAGTTCGGCTTCGTGGCTCAAGAGCTGCGTGAGGTGATTCCCGAGTTCGTTGTCGAACACGAAGGGAGCCCCTACCTCTGGAAGAACATGAGCGGCTACACAGCGGTTCTGACCGCGGCGATCCAGGAGCAGCAGCAGCAGATCGAGGCGCTGAGGGCGATCGTGTGTCGCGACCATCCCGGTGAGGACGTGTGTCTCAGCGGGCCGGCGAAGGCCGGGCGATGAGTCGCGTCACCGCTCTCCTGGTCCTGCTGGCTCTCCTGTTGTCCGCGCCCGTCGCGGCCTCCCGAATCACCAGCGCCCTCCCCGATCTCACCGTCACCCCCGGACTCCTGACGATCGAGGGCCTCGACTTCGGCCTCCAGGAGGGGGAGGTGTTCCTCGTCGTCGATGCGACGGCCGTCCCACTCCCCGTGATCCCGCCTTGGGGCGACAGCCTCATCGTCGTGGAGTTCCCCGACCCGCCGCCGGCGCCGGGCACCTACCTCCTCGCCGTCGATCCACCAGAGATGCCGTTCGCGTTCTTCGAGGTGTCGATTGGGGCGGTGGGGCCTCCTGGGCCTCCTGGGCCGCCTGGGGAGACGGGGGTGCTGGATTGTCAGATCGAGTCGGCGTTCCGCACCCAGAACCCGGCGACCCTTCAGTGCTCAGCGGGGAGGATCCGCACCGGTGGGGGCTGTGGTGAGGCGCAGAATCAGGACATCGTCGAGGACAGCTATCCGGTTGATCCGAATGGCTGGGAATGCACCTTCGGTGGTGGTGGCGGGGTCACGATCTCTGTCGTGTGCTGTTCGCTGGAGCTTGCCGGCGCCCTCCCTTGACACTTCCGCCGATCTCCCGCACCCCGGCCGCAAATGCGGCGGAACCACTCAGGTGCGGTAGCTCGATGCCCAACCCGCAAGCCCTCGCGGCGTAGACGCCTGATCGCCGCCGCGCCGTTCGCCCACCGTGAGCTCCGGCTCCGGAGGAGGGCGGCGTGCCGGGATCAGGGGCTCCAGAGACAGCGAAGTAGGAGGGCACCACTCGCCAGAATCGTGAGGAAGAAGGCCATCGGAGAGAGTGCCATCGCGAGCCAGAAGGACCCAAGCTCGAAGGGCCGGCGACGCCCGGTGAACCAGGCGTAGGCTTGCCTGAATCGGGTGCCGTCTCGCCACTCGTCGACCTTGTCGTCGAAGCGGGACCAGTAGAAGCGCTCCCGATACGACAGGATGAAGACCAGGAAGGCGAGGAGAGCTGAAGCCGATCCGAACACCAGGGCGAGACGGTAGAGCCACCAGTTCTCTGCGAGACTCTCCGTCGGCAGGGCGTCCCGCGACAGGACGAGCAGGGAGCAGACGCCGATCGAGGCTGTCGTCACGAACCGGGCGACGCGCTCCCTAGCGCTCGTAGCGCTCCGGTTGCTCTTCCCACCAGCGGTCGAGGTCCGAGTCGCGATGCTCCATCGCAGCCACCCAGATCTACTCCACGAGCCGTAGCTCAGTTCGACCTGACTCTTGGCGCCGTGTTCCGCCGCCGGCCAAGGCCGTTATGACCAGGCCCCGAAGAAGTTCCTCAAGATCCCCGGCGGTGAGCTCGAGGCGATTAGCTAGCTCTCGCCGCGTCACGCCCTCCTTGCGAAGGGTGGCCATGACCGCCCCCAGCACAGCGGACTGCTCCCGGGCGATTCCGTTGGGCTCGTTCTTCCTGTATCTAGAGAGCTGAATGCAGAGCTGCCGATAGTGCCAATCGCTGACGAGTTCGAGTCGATGAAGGCGAACTGTGTACGCGAGCGCCGACACACCCCAGCGCCTCTTGTCCCGGATCACTGAGGTCACGCTCGGGCTTCTTCTCGCAGTTGGGAGGACCCCATCGCGAGGCATGAGAAACGCGCCTGCGAACACCTTGGCTTCGTGCTCCACATCACGGTTCTTCGTACTCTGATGTCGGTGGAGCACCAGATGGCAGAGTTCGTGGGCGCAGTCCATCCGCGAGCGCTCCGGGGTATTGGAGGGGTTCAGGAAGACGAACGGGCGTTCGCCGTTCCAAGCGGAGAACGCGTCGATCTCCCGAGCGCAACCCGACAGTGAGAGGACGACGACCCCTTTGGCCTCCAGCAGTCGAACCATTGACGGCGCCGGCCCCCAGCCGAGTCCCCACTCCATGCGAAGTCTGTCAGCAGCCCTCTCGGGATCGTCCAGGCTTGCGAGATCCGGTATGTCCGAGCCCGGCAGATCGAACCCGTCCTCAATCCAGCGGGCAAGATGGAATCCGAGGGCGCCGGTTGCCAGCGCTGAGTCTCGCTGCCGGGCCGTCATCCGGGACAGCGACCGGAAGGTCGCTCCATCCACCTGAGGCTCGTCGAGGTCCGCCCCATCGAAGAAGTCCAACGGGAAGTCGAGCGTCGACGCGATCCGCCCCATGGCGGCACGGCCAGGCTCGATCTCCCCTGCCTCGTAAGCGGTGATCGTCCGCGCTCCACACCCTGCGAGGTCGGCGAGTCGCTTCTTCGTCAAGCCGCGCTTCCTCCGCGCGAGCGAAAGACGGTTGGGGTTCATCACTACGCTCCACGCTTGCGGCTGACCGGGACGTCGATCGAGTCATCACCTCCAGACGAGTAGTCGAACGAGGCCTCCATCGGAGACTCGTTGAGAACGACGGGCTCGAGCATGAGCCGCTCGTGCCACTTCACGATGTAGCCGTTGCTGATCGCCTTCGGCAGGGACAGCTCGCAGCGCGCCTCTGAGCCGGATGCCCACACGAGAAGGATCCAGGTCCTGCGCTCCTCCGGCATGGGGCTCCTGATGAACGGGCTCTTGCCTGGAAACAGAAGGAGCTGCTCGTTCGCCTCGACGAGGTCCGCGGTTACCTGCCCCTTCGGATTGCGGGTGGATGGAGGTCTGTTGACGTCTCCGTTGCCGGTGAGGTCGTTGCCGGAGGACACCGTGACGGCGATTCCGAGGATCGGATTCACTACGAGGGGCTGGTTGCGCTCGTCGAGGGCCCGCCAGCTGGGGTCGGGTCCGAAATCCTGGACCTCCCTAAGCCGCCGACTCGTCATCCGCCAGAGCTCGTAGCCGCGGGCCGAGACAGGGTCATAATCCGTGCATGCCAGCCTCTCGAGGAGCCCGGCCCTGACCGCCTCTCGCAGGTTGTCGGACTTCAGGTCGAGCTCGGCCAGGCGCTGTTCGACCCCCCAGGGGTCGGCGATCAGTGTGCAGGTGGGCATGGGTCGGTCGTTCTCCTCTCTGTTTCGGGCCGCTAGTCTGTTTCGGGCCGCTAGCGATCCTGCGCCCTTTTATACCTCATTCGAGGTCGAGAATCAAGCAGCCAACGGGGCGAGCGAGCCGACTCGGACCGAGGAGGAGTCAAAGTGTCGCGCTTCCGTCTGAGATGCGCCATAATGTCGCACATGCATCTCGAACCCCATGACGGTGGGCCGGCTGGGAGAACCCCATGACGGTCCACCGTCGCTCCACCTGCGGCGCCCACGTCAAGAGCCGCCCCGGGGGCCGCTGCGAGCAGCGCGCCGGCTGGGGCACTGACCACGTGGGTGTCGGCCGCTGCAAGCTCCACGGCGGCGCCACCCCTATCAAGTCCGACGGCCGCTGCTCGGAGATCTACAAACAGCTCCCCCGGCTGGGCGAGCGGATCGCCCAGTTCCTCGAGGATCCCGAGCCGCTGAACCTCATGCGGGACCTGGCCACCCTCCGGGCCCTCTTGACGGACTACATCGAGCGGTACGAGGAGTTCACGGACGCGCTGATCGCGTGGCATGAGACCTTCCGGGAGGAGGAGGGATCGCCGAAGCCGGCCCGGGTCCTGGACATCGCTTCCGCCCGGAAGATGGTCGTCGACATCGCCCGGGTCGTGGCCATCATCGAGAAGCAGCAGGAGCGCGGGGCGATCACGATGGAGACGTTCAACCGGGTGGTCTCGCAGATGGGCGTGACGGTGGCGAACCACGTCAAGGACGAGGCGACCCTCCGGAAGATCGAGGCGGAGTGGGCGGAGATCCGGGTGGCCTGATGGGGGAGACCTGCGCAGCCGCCGAGGGGCACTCTGACCCCGGGCCCGTCCAGGCCGCGGTCGCGGCCTGCCTGCCGCTCGAGATCGCGGAGCTGCTTCTCACCTTCGTCTCCGAGGGTGTCAACGGCTCGATCGAGCTCCACTTCCGGGAGGGTCAGGTGAGGGCCTTTCGGCGGGTGGAGCATCGGAAGGTGGCTGGGTGACGGTGGCGCTCCGCGTCCCGCAGGTGGGCCGGCGCCCGGTGCCGACGATCGCGCCGGCGCTCGAGGGGCTGCGGCGGACCGCCGGCGATCAGTCGTTCCGCTCGTTCGTCTCGGAGGTGAACCCCCGCTTCCAGTGGTACCGGCACTGCGAGGTCCTGGGCGACCTGGCCGAGCGGGTCGTCGCCGGCGAGATGCCTCGCCTCATGATCTCGCTGCCGCCCCGGATCGGGAAGACCGAGCTCTTCAGCCGACTCCTGCCGGCCTACTTCCTGCGCCGACACCCGGACCGCTGGGTGGGCCTCAACTGCTACGCCGCGGAGCTCGCCTACACGCTGAGCCGGAACGCCCGCGAGAACTACACCCGCGCCGGCGGCTCCCTCGCGGACTCGGCCCGGGCGGTGAAGCACTGGGAGACGGGGAAGGGCGGGGGTCTGTGGGCGGCCGGAGTCGGGGGGCCGATCACCGGCAAGGGCTTCCACCTGGGGCTCATCGACGATCCGCTGAAGAACGCCGAGGAGGCCGAGTCAGCGACGATCCGTGAGGCGCAGAAGGACTGGTACCGGTCGACGTTCTACACCCGGGCCGAGCCGGACGCCGCGGTGATCGTGATTCAGACCCGTTGGCACGAGGACGACCTCTCGGGGTTCCTCCTCGAGGAGGAGGCCGGCGAGGAGCCCGAGCGCTGGCACGTCGCTTCGTTCGACGCGATCCGGGAGGACCTCGACTCACCGCTCCCGTCGAGCTGCATCCGGGAGGACGACTGGCGGGAGCCGGGCGAGCCGCTCTGCCCGGAGCGCTACCCGCTCCAGCGGCTGAAGACGATCCGGGATCGGCTCGGGCCCTACTTCTGGGCGGCGCTCTACCAGCAGCGGCCGGCGCCTCGCGGGGGAGGGCAGTTCCGCCGGGAGTGGTTCCGGATCGTGGACGTCGCGCCGGCGGGCGTGCGCCGGGTCCGGAGCTGGGACCTGGCGGCGACGGAGGGTGGCGGGAACTGGACCGTCGGAACGCGGCTCGCGGTGACCGATGACGGGACCTACTTCGTCGAGGACGTCGTCCGTGGCCAGTGGTCGAGCGGCCAGCGGGACGCCATGATCCGGCAGACCGCCGAGCTCGACGGGACCGCGGTACCGGTGCTGGTCACCGAGGAAGGTGGCTCGGGCGGCAAGGCCCAGGCCGCGGCGATCACGCGGACCCTCGCCGGCTTCCCCGTGAACACCGTCCGGGAGACCGGCTCGAAGGAGCTCCGGGCTGACCCGTTCCGGAGCCAGTGCGAGGCCGGGAACGTCCGCCTCGTCCGCGGCGAGTGGAACCGGACGTGGCTGGACGAGCTCTCGACCTTTCCCCGCGGCAAGTACGACGACCAGGTGGACTCGGTGGCCAACGGCTTCAACTGGCTGGCCGCGGCGCCCGAAGTCCTGATTGGGAGGGCATGGTGAGCAGATATCCGAGGTTCCCGGGTCGACCGGCAGGGGCGCAGGCGAGGGAGACGCCCGAGGCGCCGCCGCCGTCTCGCTGGGCAACGCGCGGCCTCTACGCGTCGTGGCTCGCCGGCTACGCGCTCGTCGTCTGGGCGCTCGGGGGCCTGCTGTCTCCGTGGCTCTGGCCGTTGGGGATCGGGGTCGCGTTGCTGGGCTTCGTGGGGCTCCGGCAGGTGGGGCTGGTGCTTTGGCGCGGCGGGTACTTCCTGGGCCGGGAGGGGGGGTCGCTTGACAGATCGCGACAAGATGTCGCACCATAGCTCGTAGTAACGGGCCCAACGCCACCAGCGACGCCCGGTTGGCTCTTCGGAGCTGGCCGGGCGTTTGTGCGTTTGGGGCCCCGGAATCGAGCCCGTGTTCGCCTCTCTCAACGCTCTCCGCGCCGCCACCGCACGCACCGCCCGGCCGTTCGGCCTCAAGGGCGGCGCTCCGGCCCTCGTTCCCCGGTTCAGCCACGGCCGCCCGCACTGGAAGAAGTGGGATCCCGACCGCGCCCTCCGCGGCTACGAGGCGAGCTCGTGGGTCTACTCCTGCGTCCAGAAGCTCGCGACCGGCGCCGCTTCGGTGCCGTGGGTCGTGCGGCGGAACGGGGAGGTTGACCCGCACCATCCGCTGACCCTCCTGCTGGCGCACCCCAACGCCCAGATGGGCCGCCAGCGGGTGATCGAGACGGTCTTCGCCCACCTGTACCTGACCGGCAACGCGATCCTGTGCAAGGTCCTGGTCGGCCCGCGGGGCAGCCAGGTTCCGGCCGAGCTCTGGCCGATCGTGCCGTCGAAGGTGGAGGTGATCGCCGACCGGACGAAGCTGATCAGCGGCTACAAGCTGCCGGAGGAGAAGACGCCGCGGCCGGCGGGCGAGGTGGTCCACCTGATGCTGGTCAACCCCGCCGACATGCTCTGGGGGATGGGGCGGCTCCAGGCGGTGGCGAAGGCGGTGGACACCGACCTCGAGGCGGTGGAGTTCAACAAGGTCAGCCTCCAGGAGAGGCTGGTCACCGACGGGGTCCTCAGCTTCAAGCAGAGCCTGACCCGCCCGCAGTTCGAGGAGTACCGGGAGTTCCTGAAGGAACAGCGCGAGGAGGGCGGCCGCGCACCGCTGATCCTGGGCTCGGATGCCGACTGGCACCAGATGTCGCTGACGCCGGCCGAGATGGACTTCATGGCCTCTCGCCGCTTCACGATGGAGGAGATCTGCATCGCCTTCGGGCTCGATCCGGCGCTCTTCCAGCCGACGACGTTTCGCAACAAGGAGCACGCGCGCCGGGCGATGTGGGAGGACACGCTGATCCCGGACCTGGAGCGTGTCCAGTCGGCGTTCGAGCGGAGCCTGCTGCCCCACTTCGGGGATCCGGAAGAGCTCGAGCTCGTGTTCGACCTCTCGGGTGTGCCGGCGTTGCGCCAGGTGTTCGCGGGGAAGGTGAAGAGCTTCGTGTCGCTCGTGGGCGCTGGGGTCCCGCCCCGGATCGCCTCCGACAAGCTGGAGATGGACCTCCCGGAGTGGGAGGGCGACGAGTTGCCGCGGGCGCCGTCGGGGACGGCGTCGTTCAGCCTGGGGCCGTCGGAGGAGGCGGGTCGGGCGGCGCCGCTGCGAAAGAGCCGGCCGCCGGCGGCGAAGGCGGACTCGATCGACGCCAACCGCGAGATCCTCCGGGTGGCGGACGCCGCGGCCGTGGTGATGGCGCAGCTCCTGTTGAAGGCGATCGCCGGGCTCCGCTCCGATCTGGCCGCCGAGCGCCTGGTGGCCCTGCTCGAGGCGGGTCAGTTCGAGACTCTGGCGTCGCTCCTGCCGTTCCCAGCCATGGCCACCGAGGTCCGCGCGCTGGCTCCGGAGCTCGAGGACGTGCTGCGCCGCTCCTCCGACCTCGCCGGCGACGTCGTCACCCAGGCGACCGGGATCCCGTGGGCACTGGACCCGACCGGCGAGCTCTTCGCCTCTCGCGCCCAGCTTCGCGCGGTCGAGCTCGGAGACCTCCTCGCCGACTCGAGCCGCTCTGCCACGGTGCACCTGGCGGAGCGCTGGGCCGCTGGCGACCTCCCGGGTGACGCTCTCGACCTGGCGGAGATCCTGGTGCTGACGTTCGGCGCCAACTTCAACCAGGCCCGCCAGCTCGTGAAGTTCGTGCGGGAGCTGCTCGCCAACCAAGCCACGGAGCGCGAGGCCCTGCGGCAGGCGCGCCGCTTCGGCGAGGCGCTGGTGCGCGACCGAGCCAGGAACGTCGGCGAGAGCGAGGCGCTCGCCGCCGGCGGCGACGGCAGGATCCTCACCTGGCGGGCGGCGGAGCGCGAGGGGCCCATCGCGCGCGGCAAGCGCCGCTGGCTGACCGCCGACGACCCGCAGGTATGCCCGATCTGCTTCCCGATCGAGGGCCAGGAGATCGCGCTCACCGAGAAGTACTTCAGCTCCTACTCGGGGCTCTTCTACGACCGGCCGGGCCCGGGGGCCGACGGCCCGCACGAGAAGTGCCGGTGCGGGGAGCTGCTGATCGTCCTCGAGGTTCGGCAGGAGCTGGCCGCGTGATGGAGGCGACGTCATGATCGATCTGTCCCGCCGCGAGGCCCCCGTGGGGTTCACGCACCTGAAGGGCAGCACTCGTCCGGCCGAGGTGAAGGCCGATTTCGAGAAGCGCGAGATCACCTTCTACGCCGCGGCGTTCGGCAACGTCGACGAGGTGGGGGACCTGATCGAGCCCGGGGCGTTCCGGAAGACGATCTCGGAGCGGCTGCCCAGGAACCTGATCAAGCTCTTCTTCGACCACTGGAAGCCGATCGGCGTTCCAGTGCGGGTCGATGAGGACTCGAAGGGCTTGCTGTTCGCCGGCCGGGTGAGCAAGACGAGGGACGGCGACGAGGCCCTGCAGTTGACCTCCGACGGCGTCGCTTCTCATGGGTCGATCGGCTACGACATCGTCCTGGGCAAGCCCGACGAGCTCAACGGCCGCCAGATCTCCCGACTGGTGGAGCTGAAGCTCTACGAGGGCTCGCCGGTCTTCTGGCCGGCGAACGAGGAGACGTCGATCCTCAGCGTCAAGTCCCTGCCGCGCGTCGAGCACAGCGTGGCGTCCCTCCCGGTGTTGGTGGATCTGCTGAAGCGCCGGGACCTCGATAGCAAGCAGAAGGAGATCGTCGACCGGGTGGTATCTGCCTGGAGCGACCTCCTCGTAGAGCTCAAGGCACTCCAGGAGCCGGGACCGACCACTCCCGACGGGCCGCCCGATGGGGCACCCAGGGAGCCGGAGACGCCCACTCCTCCGACGGAGCCGCCCACCGTAGAGGCCGAGCGCGGAGAGGAGATCTCCGCCGAGCTCGAGGCACTGAGCGCGGCCATCGAGGAGGCCCACGTGGACCTCCTGGAACCCCTATTCGAAGGAGTGTGAGATGCCCGAGCCCGTGACGGACCCGAAGGACACGAAGACCGAGGGCCTGGCCCCGAAGATCAAGGGCCTGGTCGATCGGTTCACCGGCTTCCAGGAGGAGATGAAGGGCCTCCTGGCCAAGCAGGACGGCGAGATCAAGAAGCACGGCGAGACGAGCGCGGAGACCGCCAAGAGCATCCAGGCGGTCGAGACCCGGATGACGGAGGTCGGCGAGGAGCTCAAGTCCTCGCAGGAGCGGATCGAGGAGCTTGAGAAGAAGGCCGGCCGCCCGAACCTGGGGAGCGGCCCGGAGTCGAAGAGCCTCGGCGAGATCTTCGTCGAAGACGAGTCGACCCAGGGCTGGGCGCCGGGGCAGTCGAAGGCCTCGCCGACGGTGGAGGTCAAGGGCGGCTTCGCGCCGTTCCTGCGCCGCGCCGCGATGGCGAAGTCCGTTCTGACGAGCGGCGCTGCCGGCGGCGAGATCATCCCAGCGCAGATGCTCGCCGACATCCTGTCGCCGATCGAGCGTGTGCTCACGGTGCGGGACCTCTTCCCGGTGCTGCAGACGCAGAGCAACGCGATCGAGTACATCCGCGAGGTCGGGTTCTACGTCGAGGGCGGCGAGGCGGCCGTCGCGACCGCCGCCGTCGCCAACGGCGTCGCGACCATCACGACCTCGGCTGCGCACGGCTACCGCGACTTCCAGAAGGTGCGGATCGCCGGCGTCACGGATGAGACGGACCTCAACGGGGATCACCGGATCGAGGTCACCGGCGCCACCACGTTCACCTTCCCGACCACCGCGGGTGACACCGCGGGTGCGGCCGGGACCATCACCGCTCTGGCGCTCGACACCCACGGTGCTGGGGCGCCGACGGCCGAGGGAACGGACAGCCCCGAGGCGGCGATCGAGTTCTCGCACGAGACCGCTCCCGTCCGGACGGTCTCCCACTGGCTGCCGGCGACCCGGCAGCTGATCCAGGACCGCCCCGGCCTGCAGGGTTACATCGACCAGCGGCTGATCTTCGGCCTGCTGTTCGAGGAGGAGGCCCAGCTGATCGCCGGCGATGGTACGGGCGAGAACCTGACCGGGGTGCTCACCGACGCCGACATCCAGCAGTACTCGTGGAGCGCGGGCGCTTCGGGCGACACCAAGATCGACGCCCTCCGGCGCGCGATGACGCGCTCGATGGTGGCCGATTACCCGGTGACCGGCGCGATCGTCAACCCGCAGGACTGGGAGGACGTCGAGCTCGCCAAGGGCTCGGATGGCCACTACCTGTTCATCCAGTCGGTCAACGAGGGTGGCCAGCAGCGGTTCTTCCGGGTCCCGGTCGTCGTCACCAACGCCATCCCGGCCGGCACCTCGCTGGTCGGTGCGTTCGGGTTGGCGGCCACGATCTGGGACCGCCAGCAGGCCCAGATGTTCCTGTCGACCGAGCACGCCGACTTCTTCGTGAAGCGGCAGATCGCCATGCTCGCCGAGGAGCGCCTGTCGCTCACCATCTACCGGCCGGAGTCGTTCGTCGAGGTCACCTTCGACGCCGCTCCCTGATCGGAGTCCTGAGCAAGTAGCCGATGGCTCTCAAGATCATCGACCGCCGCAAGCCGGTTCCGCCGTCGGGCCCCTCGACAGCGGATCGGCTGCGGCAGACCGGAAACGTCTTCGAGGTGCAGCCGTCGAAGCCGGCGGCCGGGCCTCGGGAGACGACCGAAGGAGGCAGCATGTCCCAAGTCAAGTTGCAGGCCCTGCGGATCCTGCGCGGCCGGGGCTACGGCACGGTCCCTCGTGGCGCGCCGTTCTTCGCGCCGCGGCGGCAGGCGGCCGAGCTCGTCAAGCGGGGCTGCGCGCGGCCCTGGCCCGAGGAGGCGGAGGAGAAGGCCGTCGAGCCGGCGGAGGCGCCGACCGGCGGGCCCGCCGGCGACAAGTCCACCGGGCCGGCGAAGACGCAGGCCAAGGGTCCCAAGCCCCGCGGCCGCAAGCCCGCGAAGACCAAGGCGGCCGAGGAGAAGGCAGCCGACCCGCCGGAGGGCGACGCCGCGTGATCCCTGTCTCCGTCCTCCAGGCCTGGCTGAACGACGACGAGTCGGCCGAGCTGCTGCTCGAGCTCGAGCGGCGGGCTGTCGGCTATCTCGAGCGTCAGACGGGGCGCCACCTCGGCGACCCGAAGACCGTGACCCGGAGCTTCGACGGCCGGGGGAGCCAGCTGCTCTTCCTGCCCGAGGAGCCGCGGGATCCGGCGGGGCTGGTCCTGGAGGTGCGGAGCGAGTTCACGTCGGCCTGGGAGCTCGTCGAGTCCGACGAGTACGAGGTCGACGGGCGGCGGGTCTTCCGCGTGGCCGAGGTGTGGCCCCGGGGGCGGTTCAACCTCCGGGCGACCTACGACGCCGGCTACACGGCGGCCGACGCGCCGCAGGACCTCCGTCAAGCGGTGATCGACCTGGTGGAGCACTGGTACCGCGGGCGGGTGACGGCGACTCCCGGGTTCGTCCCGGAGGAGGTTACCCAGCAGTCGCCGCGGCTGCCGGCTTCGGTCTACCGGACGATCCAGGCGTGGAGGATCCCGGTGGGTGTGGGGAGTGCCAACTGATGGCCGGGCCGGTCTCTCTGGGGATCCGCCTGGCCGAGGGTCGGGCCGCGCGCTTCGGCGAGGTCCGCACGCGGATGCGCGACCTCTCGCCGGCGGGCCCGGCCGTCGTCGCGGCGATGCGGGAAGGGGACGGGTCGGTGGCCGACCAGTTCGACCGGGAGGCCGAGATGACCCTCTCGGGCCAGACGATCCGGTGGCGGCGGACGAAGCCGTTCGGACGACGGCCGCCTCCGGCGAAGACGCTGCAGAGCTCGGGCTCCTATCGAGCGGCGTGGCTCGGCCGAGGCGCTGGGGCCGTCACTCGGATCGAGCCGTTCCGGTTCGTGATCGGCGCGGATCCACAGGTATTTCCACAGGTCCGGGTCTTCCAGCGGGACCGCCCGACGGTGGTCCGGGCCCGGCGACGGACCGTGACCGGCAAGCTCGCGATGCAGCTCTACCTCGGCTTCACCTACGGCGTCTGGATCTCGGAGCGGAAGCTCCTCGCGGGTCTCGTCAACCACCCCCGGAGAGTCGCGGTGAGTGGTGCGATGGTCGACCGGGTCCAGACGGTGATCCTGCGGTATCTCGCCACCGGGCAGGCGCGCAGGGGCTCGCAGGAGGTCGCGGCGTGAGGAAGCTCCTGGCGAAGATCTCGCGCCAGTTCGAGGGCGGCTCCCGGGACGCCGCCGGCGACCTCTCTGACGGCCGCCTCTCGCCCGAGGACGTGGTCTGCCACCGGGTGCTGGAGCTGCTCGCGGCCGATGGCGACCTTGTGGCCATCTTCGAGGGCCGGATGGAGTTCATGCCGACGCGCCCGACCTGGGACTTCCGCGACTTCCCGCGGCTCCAGGTCTACGCCGGGTCGACCTCGGAGACGCAGGCGCCGACGCAGCTTGCGATCGACCAGGTCTCGGTCATCGTCTCGATCCGGATGGACGGCCGGGAGATCCCGCCTGTTCGCGCCTGGAGCCCGGGGCTCTCGACGCTCGCCTGGCACATCCAGAAGATCCTCCGGGCAGACCGGACCCTGGTCGACCAGGTCGCCGGCCAGCAGGTGCCGCTCGCCATGGAGGGCCGGCCGCAGCCGACGAACTACGTGATCGAGCTCGAGCCCGACACGGGCCGGCCGGCGTTGGTGCTCGAGATCCCGTGGGTCTACCGCGTCGATGTCGACCAGCCGACGGGTCGCATCGCCAACATCGTGAGAGCGGGAGGCTGAGATGCCGAGGTACCGAGTCACCCTGACCGACGCCGTTCAGCCGGGCTCCCGAGTCGTCTTGCTCGCTGCCCCGGGGGTCCTCGACGGACGAGTGATCCTCGAGCGAGGGCGGACCGAGGAGCTCCTCCTGGAGCTCGAGCCCCACGTCGCCGCCCAGCTCGCCCGGGACGGCTACGACGTCGAGGAGCTGAAGCCGAAGCCGCCGAAGCGCAAGCGCCGCAAGGCCACCACTCAGGACGGCCCCTCCGAGGGCCAGAAGGAGACGCCATGACCCTGCCGTTCCTCTCGGGCGCCACCGGCGACCCGATCAACTCCAAGCGCCGCGTAGCGCCCCAGGCCGCCCGCGGGATCCCCGCGACCACTGGCTTCCGGGACTTCCGGAGCTACCTCGGTCCGATCCGGATCAACAGCCAGGAGATCGAGCGCCAGGCGGTGATCCCGGGCGGTGCCCCCAGCGCGAACCTGACGGGCAAGATGGCCATCGAGGGCGGTCCGCTCTCGATCGGTGACCTCGACCCCGCGAACCCGGGCCTGGTCAACATGCTGGCGAACGTCTTCGGCCGCTACCTCCTGACCGATCAGACGACCTACCAGGAGTGGATCTTCGCGCTCGACCAGGCGACGGCCGCGGATCCGTTCCTGACGCTCCTGGAGGACAACGACGTCCTGCCGCGGTTCCGGGTGACGGACCTCCTGCTGGGCGGCTTCGACCTCCAGGCCCAGCCGGGCAGCAACCTGGCGATCACCTTCCCGTTCGCGGCGAGCGAGTTCGACCTCCACGGCGAGCCCGCGCAGACCGCCGGGTCGGGCTCGACGCTCCCGATCCTGAAGCGGACCTGGGCGGGCAACTGGGCGGAGGTCGACCAAGATCTCTACATCCGGGTCGACGCCGACAACGGAAGCGACGCGGACATCTCGGTCAAGGTCGGCGCGGCCTCGGCCTACTCGAACCAGCAGAACGTCATCTACGGCCAGTGGAACCGGCTGCAGGACGAGAGCGGCGCTCGGGTCGGGAAGATCGCCGAGCAGGTGATGCTGTACTGGCCGGCTTCGCCCACGCTGGTGGCGCTCGACGAGTTCCAGGTGCCGCAGAACCGCGCCTCGTGGGCGCAGACGCTGGGAGTCGAGCGGCCCATCAGCTCCGTCAACACGACCTTCGTGCTGGACGGCGTCGAGATCCGCGTCGAGGGCGGCTGGACGGTGTCGGCGGCCTGGCAGAACCTCAACCGGGTCGACGACGTCGCCGGCCGCCAGGGCGCCTTCGTCGAGCGGACGGGCCAGCTCGCTGTCACCGTGACGCCCACGCGGCGACTCACCGACCTGACGCTCCAGGCGGCGATCGCCAACGCCCAGACGGTGAGCATCGTCATCGAGGCGGAGACCGACGTCGAGATCGGCGCCTCCGGGCGACCGTACAGGCAGTTGTTGATCTGCCCGCGGCTCACCGCCTCCGGAGCCACCTACGGCGCCGAGGCCGGCGGCCAGAACCGCGACGAGTCGCTGACGCTGACCGCGGCCGTGCCGGAGTCGACGTTCGCCTACGGCGGCTTCAACGTCGACAGCCACTGCGCCGTGATCCTCGAGAACGACGTCGCGGCTCTCTGAGGCCTGAAGACGCTCCATGGCCGACAACACCGCAACGCTGGAGATCCAGGCCCGGGTCGATCAGGCGATCGGCCAGGTCGATCGACTCGTCGGTCACCTCGAGCAGGGCGTCGACCGGATGGAGGCGGCGGGCGACCGCCTGGAGTTCGCCGAGGCCCGGCGGGCAGCGCAGGAGGTCGGAGCGGAGCTCCAGGAGGCTCTCGGCCGCGGCGCTCGCGCCGCGCAGGTCCTCGAGGAGGCCGGTGGCGACGCCGGCGAGGAGATCGATCGGCTGGCCGAGCAGTCCTCGCGGCTGACTGAGGTGGTCGAGCGCGGCGAGGCGGTGGCCGAGCGGTGGGGCCGGACCTCGACGGAGGCGGCACGGCGGATCGACCGAGCCATGGCGGCCCTCGCGAAGTCGAACCGCCAGGTGGCCGACGGCGCCCGTCTCGCCGAAGAGGCGTACGAGGCTCTCGGGGACCGGCCGGTGGAGTTCATTGGCCGGGCCAACTCCGAGACCGAGCGGGCGGTGATCCTCCTGGCGGACCTCCAGCGCAGTGTCGACGAGGTGGAGGAGGCGAGCCGGGAGGGGCTGCGGGAGTTTGCCGACCGGAGCGGCAAGGCGCGCCAGCGAGCGGCCGAGCTGCGTTCCGTCGTGGCAAGCCTGGGCGACGACGCGAGCCCGGCTCTGCGGCGCGAGCTCGCTCGGCTCGAGCGCCAGTTCGAAGACACCTTCGACGACGGCGCTCGCCGGGCCGCTCGTCTCGAGGCCGAGGTCGAGCGCAACGAGGACGCCCTCAAGCGGTATCGCCTCGAGGCCCGAGGTGCGGCCGAGGGGACGGTGGATCTCACCGAGGCGCTCCGGCTGCGCTTCCCGCGGGCTTCGAAGGCCGTGCTGGGGGGCGTGACGGCCATCGTCGCCTTCCGGGAGGCGTACGAGCAGACCCGGGAGACCATCGGCTTCCTGCGCGACGAGCTTGGGATCGACGTCGACGCGATCGTGAAGGACACGCTGGGTCTCCAGAAGGCGGTGGACGCGCTCGTCGGGGGCTCGCGCGACCAGCGCGAGGAGGCGCGGCTCCTGGCCAACCAGCGCCGGATCCTGATCAACCTCGGCAAGGAGTTCGTCGACAGCGAGGACGGGGTACGCCAGGCCTACGCCGAGGTGACCGAGGAGATCCGGAGGCAGAAGGAGCAGCTTCTCGACGCGCTGCGGGTGTTCGACGAGCTCCGGGGCTTCGAAGCGAAGGACGCCCAGCAGGAGCTCGAGGGCCTGGTTGCGGCGTTGCGCAACCTCCAGCCCGAGCTGCGGGAGAACCCGGAGCTGCTCGACGCCTTCCGGACCCGGGTCGAGCGCCTGGCGCGCCAGTTCCAGTTGCTGCGGGAGGAGGAGCTCGGCCCAGAAGCCCGGCGTCGCCTCCAGAATCTCCTGGCCGCGGTGGAGTCGCTGACCCGTGGCGAGAGTGAGCTCGCCGAGGAGATTCGGGGAAGTCGTGAGGTCCTCGCGGATCGGACCATGGAGCTCCTCCGTGCGGTCGAGGTCCTCCGGAGCTCGGGCGAGGTGACCGAGCAGCAGGCCGAGATCATCCGGCGGCGGACGCGCGAGCTCCTCGACGGCTGGTTGCGGCTGGGCGAAGAGGTTCCGGAGGCGCTGCAGAAGATCGCGCGGGACTTCCGCGTGGTGAGCGACGCCGAGGCCGAGGCGATCGAGAAGACTCAGTCCTTCCTGGAGCGGGTCCGCGGCAGCCGCGAGGAGCTCGAGGAGCGGACCCAGGCCATCCTCGCTGGTGTCGAGGCCCTCCAGTCGCAAGGCCAGATCTCCGAAGAGACGGCCCAGCGGGTGCGCGAGGAGGTTGGTGGGCTGGTCGAGGACTGGGAGACTTTCGGGGTCCAGGCGCCGGCGGCGCTCCAGGCACTGGTCGCGGCCTTCGGGCCGGCCGAGGAGAGGGTCAAGGCGCTGCGGGCCGAGACCCAGGGGCTCCGCGACGACATCGTGACCGTGGTCGACACGCGGCCGTCGATCTTCAAGGGCGATGCGGAGTCGGTGGAGGACCTGCGCAGCCGGGTGCAGTCGTTGCGCCAGGAGGTGGAGGGCCTGGAGGGCAAGCAGGCGGGGACCGGGGTGCTCTCGGCCGACGAGCTCGGCCGGCTGACCCAGGCCCAGGACGAGCTCTCCTCGGCCGAGGCGGAGCTCCGCCGGCAGAACGCTTCGACCGCGCAGGGCCTCGAAGAGGCGGCCGACGGAGCGCGACGGTTCTTCACCGAGGCGGAGATCCTGGACCGGGAGCTCCAGGCCCTGGGCGGAACCCTGGAGGCGAACGAGACCCGGTTCCGCGGCACCGACGAGCAGATGTCCCGGATCAACGAGAACCTGAGGGCCAACACGGACGGGTTCGCGGACCTGAACGAAGAGGTCGACCGGACCGGGATCTCGGCGGAGTTCGCGGGCGACAAGCTGGGAGCGCTCGACGACGACGCGTCGGCCCTGGAGGGCAGCCTCCAGGCCATCGGCGACCGGCTGCGCTCGACGGGCGGAGATCTCGGCGTCCTCGAGGACGGGGCCGCCGGTGCGAAGGAGGAGAGCGGGGAGCTCGCGGACCAGCTCGAGCGGGTCGACGAGGTGACAAGCAAGCTCGCCACGACTCCCGTCGAGGTCGCCGCTGCCTGGGAGCGCGAAGGGCCCCGGATCGTCGCCGCCCTGGCTCCGGTAGTCACCAAGCTCGGTGAGGCCCTCGAGGCCTGCCAGGCGTTTCGGAAGTGCGCCGAGTGATGAAGTACTTCGTCGGCATCGGGGACGGTCTGGACGACGCGATCGAGCGTTACCGGGCAGCCAAGGAGAGGTGCGAGCGCGCCAAGCGCGCAGCCCGCCGCGCCTCGGGCGACAGCCTCCCGGTCACCCTGGGTCTCCTGGCCCTCTTCTCCGGCGTGACCCCGCTCTCGACCGAGGCCGGCGGCGCGACGAGCCCCTTCGCGATCCCGTTCCGGAGCGCCGACTGATGGCCGAGACCTTCGCAGGGCGGACGGCCCGGGAGCTCGACGAGATGCTGCCGCGGATGGAGCGGGCGGTCGGGCTGCTGGACGATCTCGGAGATCGCCACGAGCGACTGCTGCGCCAGGGCCAGGAGGCGTCGCGCCTGACCGGTGGCCCGGGGGCCGGCGGCGGTAGTGGCGGCCGCCTCGCCGGGCCCGTCGAGCTCGTCGACCCGCAGGGCCGGCCCGTGGCCGTGGTCTCGACGGGCGGTGGCGGTGGCAGCGGCGGGCTGGTCACCCTTACCGGCCGAGGCGATCCGGCGGACGCGATCCGGCACTCGATCAGCGGCAGCTCCTCGGGCGGCTCGACCAACTTCACCCGCTCGGGCCGCAACCGCTTCCCGACGCCGACCGGGTTCTTCGTGGGTGGGCAGGCGTTCGTGGCTCCTGGAGCCTCGAACAGCTCGGCCACCCGCTCGAGCACCGGCCTCACGCAGGACGCGCGCCACGTGGCGAACGCCGTGAACCAGCTCTCCCAGCGGATCACCCAGCTCCTCGAGGGCGACGGTGGCGCCGGGCTCCGCGCGCGAGGGGGCCTCTGATGCCCGGGCCGGCCCAGTGGGACGACGCCGGCGGCGTCTCGCTGCTGTCGGAGGGCTTCTGGTTCGACGGAGCGTTCATCGAGGGGGGCTCGGTTCTTCCCGTCGGTGGCTGGTCCGCCGCCGGCGCCCCCACGGTGCTCAAGACCTTCGGAGCGGACGCGACGCAGTCGTTCTGGCTCGGCGGGGACGCCCCGCTGAACCTCTTCCCGCTGGCCGGCGAGGCCCAGATCACGCTGCGCGACGAGGCGGACTTCTGGCGGATCCAGGAGGCCGCGGGCTTCGGCCGGCCCGTCGCCGTGTGGTGGGACTGGCCGGTGGTCGACCTCTGGTACGTCCCGGCGGGGCCGCCGGCAGCACCTCCGCCGTTCGTCTTCCAGGCGTGGCAGACGTCGCGACACCTGCCCTGGCACCTGCCCGGCGTGAGCTTCGCGACGCGGCCGCCGGCGGCCTTCACGGACTCGACCGAGCTCACGCTCGATCCGTCCTTCCCAGGAGCGGGGGAGTTCACGATTCCGGAGACCGGCGGCGCGATCAACGCGCTCCTGACGGCCGACCTCTCGGGCTCCGGGGCGACGTTGCTCAAGCTCCGCTACCACCCGGAGCTCCTCGTGGTGATCGAGCAGGTCGCCTGGACCTACCGGCAGCACAACGAGCTCGTGGCGCAGCTCTCCTTCCGCGAGATCCTCCCCGGGCAGAGCTACATCCCGGCCGGCGAGCAGCTCCTCACTGGTGGCGTGGGCATCTTCGGAGGCGGACTCTGATGGCGGTGCTCGCCGAGATCCAGGCCTCCGCCACCCTGACCGATGGCGGCCGAGCCCAGGAGGCGGTCCTACGGGCGTCTCTCTCCTCGCCCGGGGCCGGGCTCGGCCGCCTCCCTGTTCTCGACGGGTCGGTGGCGGCATTCAGCCCGCTCCCCGGGGACCAGGGCCTCGGAGGGCCCTCCCAGGTCCTGGCACCCTTCGTCGTCCAGGTCGACGGCGCCCTCGTACCGGTGAGCCAGCAGCAGGGCTCGATCGAGGTCACCGAGCGGATCGACGGGACGACCCAGTTCTCGTTCTCGATGCCACGGCGCAAGGATGGCTGGTTCGTCGAGCCGCTGGGCACCCCGGCGAGCTTCCTCGGACCGCCGCCGGGAAAGGCGGCGATCGACCTGACGGCCGTCTACCTGACCGGCTCCGGTGCTGTCGTCGTGCCGCTGGTCCGCAACGGCGTCGTCGACAACGCGCCCGGCGCGGTCTCGCCGGCCGGAGATCTCCGCACGATCCACGGCCTCGGGCCCCACGGCCGCTACGACGCCAAGCTCGTCGACCTGGTGTTCCCCCCGGGGCACGGCCTGACGCTGGCCGAGATGGTCGGCCGGATCCTCGAAGAGATGGGAGTCGAGGACGCCTTCGGCGCCGGCGGCCTCGACGATACCCCCCGTTACAACGAGGTGGTGGCCACCAACGTTCCGGGGCTGCCGCTCATCCAGGATCTCCTCGCCATCGAGGGCAAGCGCCTGTTCTGGGACCGCGAGGGGCGCCCCGAGATCCGGTCGGTGATCTACGTCGCGGGGACCGAGCCCGACTGGCAGCTCGGCGAGCACGAGCTCCTGGCCGATGCCGGCTTCTCCGACCAGCCGGTGAGCTCGGGTCCCACCCGGGTCAGCGTCACCGGGAACAAGCAGCTCGTCCTGGACGGAGATGGCTCGGGGCTCACGACCACGATCCAGGTGACCGAGGTCGAGGCTGTCTACGCCCCGGTGGCGTGTGAGTTCGAGGTGGTGGATTCGAGCGGGACGCTCTCGCCGACGGGTTACACCTCGACCGAGAAGCTGCAGCTCGTCCAGCGGGTGAGGGTGACCCGTGAGCTCGCCGGCCGGACCCTCGTCTCCGAGACGACCGAGGTCGAGGAGTTCTACAACCGCGAGGACAAGGCAGGCAACCTCGACTCCTTTGGCGCGATCGTCTGGGACTCCGTGAGTGCCTGGGCCGA
>CAJQNK010000118.1 GCA_905479655.1 uncultured bacterium
TCCGCGTCGAGCACGAGGTCTGTGGCGTCCTCGAGCTCATCAACCGCAGGAACGCGGACAGCTTCAGCCAACAGGACTGCTACCTGCTGGAGGTCTTCGCCGACTACATCTCCATCTCGATCCAGAACGTCCTCGACGGCCGGCAGGCCCAGGAGATCGCCAAGCGCGACAACCTGACGGGCCTCTACAACGACCGCTTCCTCCACGTGGCCCTCGCCCGGACGATCGAGAGCTGTCGCCAGACCGGGCGCGACCTGGCGCTGATCTTCCTCGACCTCGACTACTTCAAGCGGGTGAACGACGCCCACGGCCACCTGGCGGGGAGCCAGGTGCTGAGCGAGGTCGGCCGCCTGCTGGCCGCCGAGATCGAGGCCCCCGACGCCCTCGTGTGCCGCTACGGCGGCGACGAGTTCGTCCTGGCGGTGCCGGGCCTCTCCATCGACGGCGCCGTCGACGTCGCCGAGTCGGTCCGGAACCGCATCGTCGACACCCGCTTCTGCGCCGGCCAGGGCGAGATCCTGCCGGACAGCCTCGATCTCTCCGGTCTCACCTGCTCGATCGGCATCGCCACGCTCCACCGTCACCTCGAGGAGGAGATGTCCCTCGAGCGCTCGAAGAGCGCGCTGCTGCGCCTCGCCGACAGCGCGATGTACGTGGCCAAGGAGACCGGCCGCAACCGCACCGCCGTGGCGGGCGAGCCGGTGCGACGGCGCGAGACCAGCGCGTCCCGGAGCCCCGCTCGGGAGGGTCCGGAGCGCGATTGACCGGTTCCTGAGCCCGGTGCTAGCATCCGTTGGAGATCGGCCTTCCGAGGCGATTCTCCCACGACGACTTCCAGTCGACCCCGAGCGTTCTCGAGTCCCCCCGCCGGGGCTTTCTCGCCCGGTCACCCCCAGGGGTCTCGGACCCCGGCGATCCCATCTCAGGAGTTTGATCCATGACGACGGCGACGACCCCGCGGGTAGCCCCCGCCGATGTCCATTCGGTCCTCAAGAACCACATCCTCGCCGACGGCCACGCGCTCGTCATGAGCCTGGAGCGGAGCCACGGAGCTCGTCTGTACGACAGCCTCCGCGAACGCGAGCTCCTCGACTTCTTCACCTGCTACGCCACCGTGCCGCTCGGCTACAACCACCCGAAGCTCGACGACCCCGACTTCGTCGCCCGCCTGGTGCCCGCGGCGAAGAACAAGCCATCGAACTCGGACCTGTACACGACCCAGATGGCCGAGTTCGTCGAGACCTTCTCGCGCACCGTCCCCGAGTCGCTGAGCCATCGGATCTTCTTCATCGAGGGCGGGGCCCTCGCCGTCGAGAACGCGCTGAAGACGGCGTTCGACTGGAAGGTACGGAAGAACCTCGCGGCCGGCAAGGGAGAGAAGGGTCGGCAGATCATCCACTTCCGCCAGGCGTTCCACGGCCGCACCGGGTACACCCTGTCGCTCACGAACACGGCCGACCCCCGGAAGACCCAGTACTTCCCCAAGTTCGACTGGCCGCGGGTGACCAACCCGAAGATCATCTTCCCCCTGTCCGGCGAGAACCTCGAGGCCGTCCAGGCCGCCGAGCGCCAGGCTCTGCGTGAGATCCGGCAAGCCCTGGACGAGAACCCCGACGACATTGCCGGCCTGATCATCGAGCCCATCCAGGGCGAGGGAGGCGACAACCACTTCCGGGTCGAGTTCCTCCGGGAGCTGCGCCGCCTCGCCGACGAAGAGGCGTTCCTGCTGATCTTCGACGAGGTGCAGACGGGCTTCGGCGCCACCGGCCGCTGGTGGTGCCTGGAGTCCTTCGACGTGCTGCCCGACGTCGTCTCCTTCGGCAAGAAGACCCAGGTGTGCGGCATTTTCGCCGGACCGCGGGTGGACGAGGTGGACTCGGTGTTCAAGGTCTCGAGCAGGATCAACTCGACCTGGGGCGGCAACCTCGTCGACATGATTCGCTGCCAGCGTTTCGTGGAGATCATCGAAGAGGACGACCTCCTGGCCCTCTCCCGGGCCGTCGGGGAGCGACTGCTACGCGGCTTCCAGGCTCTGGCCGAGAGCTTTCCGGAGACGGTCGGCAATCCACGGGGTCGGGGGACCTTCCTGGCGTTCGACCTGCCGGATCCGGCGTCGCGCGACCGGACTCTCGGAGCGCTCCTCGAGCAGGGCCTCATCGCTCTCAAGTCGGGACCTCACGCGATTCGCTTCCGGCCGCCCCTGACGCTGACCCACGAGGAGGCGGACGAGGGTCTGAGACTCATCCGCCGAGCCGTCGAGAGCCTCGCCTGAGCCCGCCGCGACCCGGGCGCGCGGTCGACTTCCGCGACGGCTTACCACCGTCGACCCCGGGGGGGCCGCGCCTCCGGCCGCGCGGCTCGGCCGGCCCCCCTCGTCACATCGATGCAACGTCTCAACTCATTACATACAAAAGACTTGCGCCGAATGCACAAAGGACTGTGCAGGTCGGAGACAAGCCCGGTGGTGCCAACGATCGGGTAGCTCGGAGCCCCGGTTCCCCACAGGTTTTTCCACAGTTTCTGTGGACAATCTCGAAACCGCCGGTGATATCACGGGATCTTCCGCGCGGCCCCCTGCCGCGGAGGGGGGGGCGCGACCGGGCCTTCGAGGAGCGCGAGATCCGGAGCGGACGGCACTCCGGCGAGGCGTTCTACAGGACCCGACGCCACCGGAACCCGCAGGAGATCGGCCGCCCAGGGGGAGCGCCGGAAGAGGTGCAGCGTGACCGCCGTGGCCGGCCGGCCGTCCAGGCCGAAGACGAGATCGCGGGAGTCGGTCGCGCCCGTGGGCGCCTCGACCGCCGACGCCAGCGCCGCCGCGATCGAGGGATCGAGGCCGGGCCAGGAGCGCAGCGCCTCCCCCACCCGGGTGACGAAGCCGGGCCGGCTCCGCCACGCCAGCGATCCTCCCAGGATCGGCTCCACGAGGACCGCCCGCGCTCCCCAGAGATGGGCGTCGGGCCGGCTGGACTCGCTCAGCAGGTAGGGGCCGAGGGCGACCAGCGGGTCCATTCGCCAGGCCTCCTCGAGCTCGCCGGCCGCCCACGGCCGGCGAGCCTCGAATCCGAGGATCCCCGCCATCCACCGCAGGGACGCGATGCCGACGCCGTCCCGGGCCGCGCGGAGCGCCTCGTCCGCCGCGGTGGCCGACGGCCGGTCCGATAGCCAGGCCCGTCGGGCCCGGTAGAGGGGAAAGTCCGGATCGAGGGCCGACGCCCTTCCGAGGAGCTGCCGGGCGCCGCCGTCCGGCGCCTCCCGGGCCGCGTCCCACAGCGACTGGGCGAGGTCGGAGGGCGCCAGGACGGCCAGGGCCACGAGCCACACCGCGACGCCCGGAGCTCGTCCGGAGGATCCCCGCGGGGTCGAGGGCAGCGTCGCTCCGACGGCGACCGCGAGGGCCACGGGGAGGGCGACGATCGCGACCGGCGCGCAGCCCGCCGACATGACCAGGGCGCCCACGATCGAGAGCCGACCCGCCCGGCTCAGCGAGTCCTCGGACCCGCGGGAGCGCCGCAGGGTCGCCAGGCCGACGAAGGCGAGGGCGACGACCGCCGGGAGCCCCAACTCCCAGGCGAGGTGGACCGGGAGCGAATGGAGGTCACCCACGGCCTCCCCGGGGGGATTGAGTCCGGCCTGCGGTCTCAGGAACGGAGCCAGGGTCCAGGGCACCGACCCCGGCCCCCAGCCCAGGAGGGGCCGCTCGGCGATGCCGGCGGCGGCCGCCCGGAGGTAGCCCCAGCGCGCGGCGACGGAGGGATCTCCCGCGCCCGAGAGGGCCGCGACGGCGGCGACGCCGGCGACGCCGGCGACCAGCGAGCCGACAACCCCACCGACGACCGCGAAGGTCGGAAGCCTGCCGGCCCTCTCTCCTTCCCGGACCCGTCCGACGACGACCGCGAGGACCTGGGCGGCGGCCGCCAGGAGGCCGGAACGCGATCCGGTGGCGAGGAGCGCCGTACCGCCGACACCCGCGAGCAGCAGGGCCGGTGCCCGGTGGCGGGCCCCGACCGCCAGACCCAGGGGCAGCGTCACCACCAGCCACGCGGCCATCGGCAGGTGGTGCCCGAGGGGCATCGCCGCTCTCGGGGAGCCCAGGAAGTACCGATCGGCCAGCGCCCAGAGGGCGACGGCCGCGGCCACCACGGCGACGGCCGCGGCGCCCCGCCGGCGGGCGGTGGGCGTGCGCCAACAGCGAGCCACCGTGGCCGGCAAGAAGAGCAGGAGGGCCGCGACCGCCAGACCGGTGCGGCCCGCCCTCGGAACGGGCGACGATGCCAGGGAGACGAGAGCGAGGACGACGACGATCGCCAGGGTGGCCCGCCCCGGGACGCCCTGCTCCAGAGGGTTCGACCAGCGGTCCAGGGCCGCCGCGGCCAGGCCGAGGAGCGCGAGATGCCCGGCGATCGCGCCGAAGGCCGTGGCCCCCCCGGGAACGGTGCCCGCAAAGAGGGCGAAGAGGGCCAGCGCCAGGGCCGGCACGAGAGCCCGCAGGGAGTCCTCGTGAAGAGCGCCGTGGAGAGCGCCGTGGAGAGGGGCGACCATGGCCCGATCGTAGCCCTCACGGGGTCTTCGATGCGCTATCCTGCGAGGTCCCACCGCAACGACCCCCGCAGGAGACCCATCCCATGACCACGATCCAGAACGAGTCGAGTGTCGAAGAGATCCTCGCTTCCCTCGGCATCGAGCAGGACAATCCCGGAGCCTTCGCGGGCACCTGGCTCGAGACGAAGGGCGAGCCCATCGTCTCCATCAACCCCACGACCGGCGAGCCCTTGGCCTCCGTGCGGAGCGCCACCGCCGACGACTACGAGAAGATCGCGGCCACCTCGGTGGAGGCGTTCGAGGCCTGGCGGCGCTGGCCGGCTCCCCGCAGAGGCGAGGTCGTGCGCCAGCTCGCCATGGAACTCCGGAACCACAAGGAGGCCCTGGGCCGCCTCATCACCCTCGAGATGGGGAAGATCCTCAGCGAGGGCCTCGGCGAGGTGCAGGAGATGATCGACATGGCCGACCTGGCCGTCGGCATGTCGCGTCAGCTCTACGGCCTCTCCATGCACTCCGAGCGGCCGGAGCACCGGATGTACGAGCAGTGGCATCCCCTCGGCCCCGTGGGCATCATCACCGCCTTCAACTTCCCGGTCGCCGTCTGGGCCTGGAACTCCACGGTGGCGGCCGTCTGCGGCGACTCGATGATCTGGAAGCCGTCGGCCAAGATCCCCCTCTGCGCCCTGGCGGTGACCAAGATCGCGGAGCGCGTCCTCGCGGCCAACGACGCGCCGCCGATCTTCAACCTGGCGATCGGCGACCGCCACGCCGTCGGCCAGCCCATGACGGCCGACCCGCGGATCCCGCTGATCTCGGCCACCGGCTCCGTCACCATGGGCAAGAGCATCGGCAAAGTCCTGGCCGACCGGCTCGGCCGGGCCATCCTCGAGCTCGGCGGCAACAACGGCATCGTCGTGACCGACGACGCCGACCTCGACCTCGCCTTCCGGGCCGTGCTCTTCGCCGCCGTCGGCACGGCCGGTCAGCGCTGCACCACGACCCGCCGCCTGTTCCTGCAGAAGGGGATCGCGCGGGAGATGAAGCGCCGGCTGGTGGCGGCCTACGGCTCCATCCGCATCGGCGACCCGCTGGACCCCGACACCCTCATGGGCCCGCTGGTGGACGGCGGGGCGGTGGACGACATGATGGCCGCCCTCGACACCGTCCGCGAGCAGGGTGGGCAGGTGCTCTACGGCGGCCACCGGGTCGACCGGCCCGGCTACTTCGTCGAGCCCACCCTGGTGGAGGCGACGCCCCACATGCCCATCACCTGCGAGGAGACCTTCGCCCCGATCCTCTACATCTTCGAGTTCGAGGAGCTGGACGAGGCCATCGAGGTCCACAACAGCGTCCCCCAGGGCCTCTCCTCGGCCATCTTCACCACCAACGTCCTCTCCGCCGAGCGCTTCCTCTCGCCGTGGGGCTCGGACTGCGGCATCGCCAACGTCAACATCGGCACCTCGGGCGCCGAGATCGGCGGCGCCTTCGGCGGCGAGAAGGAGACCGGCGGCGGCCGCGAGGCGGGCTCCGACTCCTGGAAGGCCTACATGCGGCGCCAGACCTGCACCATCAACTACGGCAGCGAGCTGCCCCTGGCGCAGGGCGTCGAGTTCGACATCTGAGTCGACCCGGCGAGGGCGGCCCGCCGCCGCCCCGCCGGCCCATCATGCCCAAACCCGAGGTCCAGATCCTCGTCTGCGTCAACCAGCGCGAGCCCGGCGCCCGCAAGGCGTGCTGCGCTCCGCGGGGAGGCATGGAGGTCTACCGGCGGTTCAAGGACCGGATCAAGGAGCTCGGCGTGCGCGACACGGTGATCGTCACCCGCACCGGTTGCCTGAAGCACTGCAGCCGCGGCGTCGTGGTCTGCCTGTGGCCCTGGAACGTCTGGTACGGCGGGGTCGAGGTCGAGGACGTCGACGAGATCCTGGAGGTCACGGCGCTGGGGGGCGGCGAGGAGGTCGAGCGCCTGCGGATGCCGCCGGGGGGCTGGGAGTAGTCGGGGGCTGCGGGCTTCATCGCGCCCCCGCAGCGCGTCCGCGTGCGAACAGCCGCGCCAGCACCCAGGCGACGACCGGCAGGACCATCGCGTAGCCCAGGATGCCCGTCCACTGGAGACGCATGTCGCCGGTGGCCGGGCCGGCGGTGCCGGCGAGACAGAGGGCGCCGCAGACCAGGAGGCCGCGGCGGGCCGCGCGCTCGAGCCCGCCGCCGGCGAAGGTCGGCGCCGCGAAGAGGAGGGCGAGGCCCAGGAAGACGTCCCAGGCCAGGAGCTCGGCGGCGTAGGGCCGCGACGGCCAGACGATGCCGCTCTGCCCGAGCTGGCGGCCGGCGGTGAGCTCGACGAAGTGGACGACGCTCGTCGTGCCGGCACAGAGGATCGCGAACGCCGAGGCGGCGAGCCCGTAGGCCCTCCGCTCCGGCGCGGCGCGATCGTGGACGGCCACCATCAGCACCACGAGCGCCGGCGCGGAGAGGAGGGTGAGGGCCTCCATGATCGCGAGAACCGGATCGGCGATGGGCTCGGCCAGGCCGTGAAGCGCGACGCCGGCCGCGAGGACGACCAGGTAGGCGACGCCCACGGCGAAGAGGACGGAGGCGGCGAGGAAGCCGAGTCGGTGGCCGGGCACGGGTCGGGTGGAAGGTCGGGGTCCAGGGTCGACTCTAGCCTGGCCCGGCCCGCCCGAGCCAGCGTAGAACCGGCCGGGGCGGACCCGCCCCGCCGACAGACCGGCTATCCTTGCGCACCGCCGACGCCAACACCCGGACCCCTACCGAGGTCGAGATCATGAGCCGAGCACGCAGGAGCCGCCGTCCGTCCGCCCACCTCCGGATCGCCCTCGCGGGCCTCCTGCTGGTCCTCGTCGCGCCCGTCGCGCGGGCCTCGGAGGACGCCTCCCCGGACCCGTTCGCCGACGTCGCCGCCGGGCTCGAGCTGCGGGGCATCGGGCCGGCTCTCATGGGTGGGCGCATCGCCGACCTGGCGGTCGACCCGCGGGACGCCGCCGTCTGGTACGTCGCCGTCGGCTCCGGCGGGGTGTGGAAGACGGTCAACGCCGGCACGACCTGGACGTCGCTCTTCGACGGGCAGGGCTCGTACTCGGTCGGCGCCGTCGCGCTCGACCCGTCGAGCCCGGACACCGTCTGGGTGGGCACCGGGGAGAATGTCAGCGGGCGTCACGTCGGCTGGGGCGACGGGGTCTACCGGAGCCTCGACGGCGGCGCCACGTGGCGGAACATGGGGCTCCCGCGCTCGGAGCACGTGAGCCGTATCGTGGTCGACCCGCGGGACGGCGAGGTCGTCTGGGTGGCCGCGGAAGGGCCGCTGTGGTCGTCGGGCGGCGAGCGGGGCCTCTACAAGACCACGGACGGCGGTGCCACCTGGAGCCCGTCGCTCACCGTCGACGACGACACCGGCGTCACCGACGTCCGCCTCGACCCGCGGGACCCGGACGTGGTCTACGCCGCCTCGTACCAGCGACGGCGGACCGTCTGGTCGCTCCTGTCCGGCGGTCCGGGCTCCGGGATCTGGAAGTCGACCGACGGCGGCGCCACCTGGCGTCGGATCGAGCGCGGCCTGCCGAAGGGCGACGCCGGCAAGATCGGGCTGGCCATCTCGCCCGTCGACCCCGACGTCGTCTACGCCACCATCGAGGCCGACGAGGACGAGCGCGGGTTCTACCGCTCCCTCGACCGGGGCGAGAGCTGGGAGAAGCGCAACGGCTACATCTCGAACGGCACCGGCCCCCACTACTACCAGGAGATCGTCGCCTCGCCCCACGATCTCGACACCGTCTACCAGATGGACGTCTTCCTCCACGTCACCCGCGACGGCGGGAAGACCTTCGAGATCCTGGGCAACGGCCGCGAGAAGCACAGCGACAACCACGCCCTGGTGGCCGACGCCGCCCACGGCGGCCATCTCCTGGCCGGCACGGACGGCGGCCTGTACGAGAGCTGGGACGAGGGCGCCACCTGGCGCCACGTCGGCAACCTGCCGATCTCCCAGTTCTACAAAGTGGACGTCTCGAATGCGGCGCCCATCTACACGGTGCTGGTCGGCGCCCAGGACCTCGGCACCCTCCTCGGGCCGTCCCGGACCACCGAGTCCGAGGGGATCCGCGACGAGCACTGGTCGGTGCCCCTGGGCGCCGACGGCTACGACTGCGCCTTCGACCCGGAGGACCCGGAGATCCTCTACGCCGAGATCCAGGTCGGCAACGTCCACCGCATCGACGCCCGCACCGGCGAGGCCCTGGACATCCAGCCCCAGCCGGCGCCCGGCGAGCCGCCGGAGCGCTGGAACTGGGACGCGCCCATCGAGGTCAGCCCCCACACCCCGGGTCGTCTCTGGTTCGGCTCCCAGCGACTGTGGCGGAGCGACGACCGCGGCAACTCCTGGACCGCCGTCTCCGAGGACCTCACCCGCGGCGGAGTGCGCTACGAGCTGCCCGTGGGCCGCCGGGTGCGCAGCGTCGACGACCTCTACGACAACGGCGCGATGTCCTGGTACGCCACCCTCACCAGCGTCTCGGAGTCGCCGCTGGTCGCGGGCCTCCTCTACACCGGTAGCGACGACGGCCTGGTCCACATGAGCGAGGACGGCGGCTCGACCTGGCTCCGGGTCACCCCCGCGGGCGTGCCCGAGCGGGCCTTCGTCAACGAGGTGAAGGCCTCCGTGACCGACCCCGACACGGTCCTCGTCGCCTTCGACAACCACAAGACCGGCGACTACCGGCCGCTGCTCTACCGGAGCCGCGACCGCGGCCGCACCTGGCGCTCGATCGCCGGCGACCTGCCCGAGGGCGCGCTGGTCTGGTCGGTCGTCCAGGACACCGAGGTCCCGGAGCTGCTCATCGCCGGCACCGAGAAGGGGCTGTTCGCCACCCCCGACGGCGGCGGCCGCTGGGTGGCCCTCGAGGGCGTCCCGACCATCTCCTTCCGGGACGTGGAGGTCCAGCGTCGCGAGAGCGACGTCGTCGCCGCGTCCTTCGGCCGCGGGGTCTGGATCCTGGACGACCTGGCGCCGCTGCGCGAGGCCGCCGCCGGAATCGACGGCGGGAGCCACCTGTTCGCCACCCGCGACGCCTGGTCCTTCATCCCCTCGGTCCCCTTCCAGGCCGCCGGCAAGCCCTCCCAGGGAAGCGCCGACTTCGAGGCCCCCAACCCGCCCTTCGGCGCGCTCCTCACCTACTGGCTCGCGGACGAGGCGAAGAGCCGCAGCGGGGAGCGGCGGGAGGAGGAGAAGGCCCTCGCCGCCGAGGGCGGCGACGTGCCGTTCCCCGGTTGGGACCGACTGCGGGAGGAGGCGGTCGAGGGCGACCCGCGGGTCGTGCTCACGGTGCGCGACGCGGGCGGGCGCGCCATCCGCCGCATCGAGGGCCCGGCCGACGCCGGCCTGCATCGCGTCGCCTGGGACCTGCGCCTGCCGCCCCCCGACCCGATCGATCTCGAGACGCCGGGATTCCGCCCGCCGTGGGCGAGCGACCCGGCGGGACCCCTGGCGGCGCCCGGCGGGTACACCGTGGAGCTCGCCCGCATCCACGAGGGCGCCGTCGAGCCCCTGGCCGGGCCCGTCTCCTTCCGCGTCGCCTCCCTGCCCGGAGGCCCGGAGGGTGTCGACCTCGCGGCGGTCGCGGCCTTCCAGGCCGAGACGGCCGACCTGCTGCGACGCCTCCAGGGCGCCGCCGAGGAGATCGGCCGCGCCGCGGAGCGTTTGCGTCACCTGCGGGCCGCGATCCTGGAGACGCCGGAGGCGCCGGACGACTCCCTGGCCCGTCTCGAGGCCCTCGAGTCCGACCTGGCGCAACACCGCCGCGGGCTCCTCGGCGACCGTGTGCTCGGCCGCTTCGAGGAGCCCCAGACACCCTCGATCCTGAACCGAGCCGGCACTGTCGCCGGGGGTCACTGGGAGACCCGCTTGCCACCGACCGAGACCCAGCGCCGCAGTCTCGAGATCGCCGGCGCCGCCTGGGACGACCTCCGGCCCCGGTTGGCGGCCACCCTGGAATCCCTCGCCGGGCTGGAGGCCGATCTGGAGGCCGCCGGCGCTCCCTGGACACCGGGAAGGGAGATGCCACCGGGGAGGTGAAGAGGCCTGCGCGGGAACGAGGCGGTCTGCCGTTGTCCTGAACGGAGCGCTCCCGCCCCCACGGATCCCGCCCCGATTGGCCCTGACGCCTCCCGGACGATAGGATCTCCCCCCCGCGTCCGTCCGCTAGGGCCGGCGCGCCTCAACCCCCGCACCCGAGGCCCCCGGGGCCGGAGCTACCGTGGAAAACATCCGCAACTTCTGCATCATCGCCCACATCGACCACGGCAAGTCGACGCTCGCCGACCGCCTCATCCAGACCTGCGGCGGTGTCGAGGCCCGCGAGTTCCGCGACCAGCTCCTGGACTCCATGGACCTCGAGCGGGAGCGCGGCATCACCATCAAGTCGAACACGATCACCCTGCCCTACACGGGGAAGGACGGCACGAAGTACCGTCTCAACCTCATCGACACGCCGGGTCACGTGGACTTCAGCCACGAGGTGCGACGCTCGCTCATGTCGTGCGAGGGCGCCCTGCTGCTCGTCGACGCCTCCCAGGGAGTCGAGGCCCAGACCGTCGCCAACCTCTATCTGGCCCTGGAGTACGACCTCGACCTCATCCCGGTGATCAACAAGATCGACCTGCCGTCGGCCGACGTCGACCGGGCGCGGGAGGAGATCGACTCCGACCTGGGCCTCGATCCGTTCGAGGCCGTCCTCTGCTCCGCCAAGACCGGCGAGGGCGTCGGCGACGTCCTGGAGGCGATCGTCACGCGCCTGCCGGCGCCGTCGGGCGACCCGGAGGCGCCGCTCCAGGCCCTGGTCTTCGACGCGGTCTACGATGTCTACCGCGGGGTCATCCTCCTGGTGCGGGTGCGCGAGGGCACGATGAAGAAGGGCGACGAGATCTACTTCATGCACACGAAGAAGACCTACGAGGTCGAGGAGGTGGGCATCCGGAAGCTCCAGCCCACCCGGGTCGATCACCTCGAGGCCGGGGCCGTCGGCTACGTCATCGCCGGCGTCAAATCGGTGCGCGACATCACGATCGGCGACACGCTGACCCACGACGACCGCCGCGCCCCCGAGCCGCTCCCCGGCTACCAGTCGGCCAAGTCGGTGGTCTTCGCCTCCCTCTACCCCATCGCCTCGGACGAGTACGAGGATCTGGCCGTGGCGCTGGAGAAGCTGGCCCTCAACGACGCGGCCCTGCACTACGAGAAGGACTCCTCCGTGGCCCTGGGCCTCGGCTTCCGCTGCGGCTTCCTGGGCCTCCTCCACCTGGAGATCGTCCAGGCGCGGCTCGAGCGCGAGTTCGGTCTCAACCTCCTGCTCTCGGCCCCGACGGTCAAGTACAAGGTCGAGCTCACCGACGGCACCACGAAGGCGGTGGACAACCCGGTCTACTTCCCCGAGCCGAGCTCCATCGAGGCCACCTGGGAGCCGTACATCAACGCGCAGATCTGGATCCCCGAGCGCTACATCGGCCCGATCATGGAGCTCTGCCAGGAGCGACGGGGCGAGGACCTCCAGCTCCACTACCTCACCCAGCAGAGGGTGGAGGTCAAGGCCGTCCTGCCGCTCTCCGAGGTGCTGTTCGACTTCTACGACAAGCTGAAGTCGTCCACCCAGGGGTACGGCTCGTTCGACTACGAGATCATCGGCATGCACAAGAGCCGCATCGTCAAGGTCGACATCCTGGTGAACGGCGAGCCGGTGGACGCCCTGGCCCAGCTCGTCCACGAGGACCGGGCCCGCCACCGGGCGCTCCAGTACTGCGAGCGGCTCGAGGAGACCATCCCGCGGCACCAGTTCAAGATCGCCATCCAGGGAGCGATCGGCGGCACGATCATCGCCCGCACCACCATCAACGCCTTCCGCAAGGATGTGACCGCCAAGTGCTACGGCGGCGACATCAGCCGGAAGCGCAAGCTCCTCGAGAAGCAGCGCGAGGGCAAGAAGCGGATGAAGATGGTCGGCTCGGTGGAGATCCCCCAGGAGGCGTTCATCGCCGTGCTGCGCTCCGAGGCGGGAAAGTGAGCGGAGCCCGGAGGTGACGGAGCCGGACCGCCCCGGGATCTACCTCCACCTCCCCTACTGCGCCGCCATCTGCCCGTACTGCGACTTCGCGGTGAAGGTGGGCCGCGACGACGAGCGGCGGAGCTTCGTCGACGCTCTCGTCGGCTCGGTCGAGGCGCTCGCCGCCGGGCGCGTGGCGCCGGAGGACGAGGCGCCCCGGAACGCGATCCGAGGGCTCGCCGCGGGCGACCACGGCCTCTTCGACACGATCTACCTCGGCGGCGGCACCCCGTCGCTCATCCCGCCGGACGACCTCGCCCGGCTCCTCGTCGCGCTGCGTCGCCACCTGCCGGTCGCCCCGGAGTGCCGGCTCCACCTGGAGGCGAACCCCGAGGACGTCGATGCGGCGAGCCTGGCCACGTGGCGGGAGATGGGCGTCGAGTTCCTCTCCCTGGGGGTCCAGAGCCTGGACGACGGCGAGCTCGCCTTCCTGGGCCGGCACCACGACGCCGGCCAGGCGCGCCGGTCGATCGAGACGGCGCTGGCGGCCGGTTTCGACACCGTCTCCGTCGACCTGATCTACGGCCTCCCGGGCCAGACGCGGGGGTGCTGGGACCGCACCCTCGACGAGATCGCCGCGCTCGCGCCTCCCCACCTCTCCTGCTACGAGCTCGAGATCCACCCGAAGACGGTGTTCGGCGTCCGCCACCGGCGGGGCCAGCTCGCGCCGATGCCCGAAGACGGCCAGGCCGACCTCTTCCTGCGCACCCACGAGCGCCTGGCGGAGCTGGGCTGGGCCGGATACGAGCTGTCGAACTTCGCCCGCTCGCCGGAGCACCGCTCCCGCCACAACGCCAAGTACTGGCGCCACGTCCCCTACCTCGGCCTCGGCCCGTCGGCGCACGGCTACGCGGGGGGCGTGCGCTGGTGGAACGTGCGCCAGGCCGGGCCGTGGATGCGGCGGGTGACAGCCGGGGAGAGCGGCGTCGAGGGATGGGAGCGGCTGGGGCCAGGGGAGCTGGCCTTCGAGGCCGCCATGCTCGGCCTGCGGACGGCGGATGGGGTGGATCTCGCGGCCGTTCGGGAGCGCTGGGGCGTCGACCTGGAGGCGGCGAACGCGGAGGTGTTCGCGCGCTGGGAGCGGGACGGGTTGGCGCGGCGGCAGGGGTCACGACTGCGACCGACGGTGCGGGGGATGGCCGTCGCGGATCGGCTGGCTGCCGAGCTGGCGTGAGGACGGAATCCCGCACGGTCGGAATGCCCAGCAGCCCGCGGTGGAAGTCAGGCGCAAGCGAGAGCGCGGAATCTTCTTGTGAATCGAGGCGGGAATCCGCAGTCGATTCGGTGAATCGGCGAGGACTCCCAACGAAGAGTCGGGAGAAGAGGCCCGCTCGCAGCGTGGCTGGAGTTTCACCACGGGCTACCAGGGGGCGCTGCCTCCCGTCGGCTGCCCGCTTCAAGGGTAGGGCAGATTCCCGCCGCGCAGACTCCTGGCCCGAAAACGGATTCCGGCGGCCGTCGGTACCCTCCGGTCACGGCGACGGCAGGCGCTGCGCTCACCTCGGGCGCCCTCCCTCAGGGCAGGCACCCCTGCGCCTCCCTTGGAAGCCGAGCTTCACTCCCGCCAGGCCTCGGCGTACCGTCTCGCCGCATTGCGCTCCGAGGCCCAGAGCCGTGAGAGGCCCAGAGGAGGGGGATCAGTGGACCGGCCGGGCGCTCGGAGTCTCCTCGTCCTCGTGACCGTGGGAGAGGACGAAGAAGTAGGCGTAGCCAGCCTCGCCGGAGGTCCCCTCGGCCACCAGGTCGAAGAACCACTCCCCCTCTTCCTCGCCGGCGTAGCCCTGGACGTAGGCCACCTGGGAGGGCTGCACCAGGATCTCGCCCATCATCCGCTTGCCCCGGATCACCTGCACCAGCAGGGTGCCGGTGGCCTCCGAGGCAAAATGCCAGTGGAGGTCGTCGTCGTCGTAGAGGACCGCCTCCGGCGTCCCCGCCCGCAGCACGCAGTTGGGATGGGAGACCAGCCAGGGCCAGAAGGTCTCGAAGGGGAGGATGAGGGGGTCTTCCATGGCGTGGGCCGACCTACTGGATCACCGGCAACGGCGACGCCAGGTCCCGGTTGGCCGGCGTCAGCGCCGCCCGGTACTTCCTCGCCAGGGGCGCCGTCTCCTCCCTCGTCACGAGACGCTCGTACAGGTTCGTGCGCTGCCGTGGCGTGAAGCCGGCCGAGCGGATCAGGTGCTCCATCTCGTCCTGGCTCATGCGGTGGGCCGTGCCGGCCGCCGAGACGACGTTCTCCTCGATCATGATGGAGCCCATGTCGTCCGCCCCGAACTGGAGGCCGAGCTGGCCGATCTTCTTGCCCTGGGTCACCCAAGAGGTCTGGAGGTGGGCGACGTTGTCGAGGAAGAGGCGGGAGACCGCGAGCGTCGTCAGGTACTCGTGGGCGAAGGTCTCCGGCACGTCCTGCATGTCGGTGTGCTCGTGCTGGAAGGTCCAGGAGATGAACGCCGTGAAGCCCCCGGTCTCATCCTGGAGGTCGCGGATCCGCTCCATGTGCTCGACCCGCGCCTCGAGCCCCTCGCCCATGCCGTACATCATCGTGGCCGAGGTCCGCAGACCGTTGGCGTGGGCCTGGCGCATGATGTCGATCCACTCGTCCGCCGAGCACTTGGGGTAGGCGAGCACCTCGCGGCGCACCTCGTCCTCCAGGATCTCGGCGCCGCCGCCGGGGATCGACTGGAGCCCCGCGGCCTTCAGACGCGCGATGACGTCATAGAAGCTCATCCGCTCCTTGCGGGCGATGAACTTGACCTCCGGCGGCGAGAAGGCGTGCAGGTGGATCTCCGGGTAGTTGGACTTCAGGTACCCGAGGAGCTCCTCGTAGTAGGTGATCGGCAGCTCCGGGTGGACGCCCCCCTGCAGCAGCACGCCGGTGCCGTTCAACGCCAGCGTCTCCTCGATCTTCCGGCCGATCTCCTCGAACGGCAGGAGGTAGCCCTCCGGGTCCCCGGGCTCGCGGTAGAAGGCGCAGAAGCGGCACTTGTAGACGCAGACGTTGGTGTAGTTGATGTTGCGGTCGACGTTGTAGGTCGCGATCGCCGGGTCGTTGAACCGGTTGCGCACCTCCTGGGCGGCGAGGCCGAGCTCCAGGAGGTCTCCGTCGAGAAGTAGCCGGTGGGCGTCGGCCGCCGAGATGCGGGTGCCGGCGACGGCGTCGGCGAGGATGGCGTCGACCTGGCGGTCGGAAGGGGCGTAGCTCATGGCGGGGCGGATTCTACCAGCCCCGGGGCCGCGTCGGCCCACCTCCCGGACCGCTTGGCACGGCAGCCTTCCACGGCGGCCATCCACAGCGATTATCCACCGCGGCCATCCACCGCGGCCGTCAGCACCGCGGCCGGCAAATTGCCCTCGGCCTGGATGGATGCCGAAGAAATCTCGGATCTCTTGTCAGATTCTCCGCCGGGGCGGCGAATACCCATCCGAAGCCACACTTCACCACCTACCCGAAGGAGAATCGACCATGAAGCGCAACGCCTCCACGCCCCGCCCGCTCGCTCGCACCTTCGTCCTCGCGGCCCTCCTGCTGGCCGCCGCGGCCCTGCCGGCCGCCGCCTCCGACACCCTGGTGGTCGGCGGGCGGCTCATGAACCTCCATGTCGACGTCGACCACTGCGAATGGGGCTCGACCCTGTGCAGCGGCAGCGGCTCGATCGGCCCGGCGGCCGACGGCAACGACTCGATCGTCATGGTCACCATCCATCTGCGGGCGCCCTCCGGCGGGCCGATCACCGGCCTGGCCGAGACCTCGTTCAACACCCTGGCCATCACCAACCCCGGCGGCGTCACGCCGGTGTTCGTGCGCACCGCCACCTGTGCGGCCTGCTTCGCCGAGCCCGAGCCGGGCGTCTACCGTCTGGCACTCCGGCCGGCCTTCGGCCTCTGGTCCGCCGGCAGCTACGTGACGGTCGTCGAGGTCGGCGGCGGCGGCGGCAACTCGACCGCCGAGGTGATCTCGATCGACATCCCGTTCTAGGTCGGGGCGGTTCCTCGACCGAGGAACAGCGTCTCACGCGAAGGCGCGAAGACGCGGAGACGCGAAAGGGGGTCGGGGTCCGGTGTCAGAGCCGGCACCGGCCCTCCTTCGCGTCTCTTCGTTTCGTTGCGTCTCTTCGTCTCTTTGCGTCTCTTCGTCTTCGCGTCTTCGCGTCTTCGCGTGCCGGTCTTCCCACCCGGCTCGAGAGAGCCCGCGGGACGAGCGAGCCCCCGCCGCCTACCCCTCCACGAAGCGCAGCCGCCCCTCGGCGGGCACCAGGCCCAGGCCCCGGGCTCGGCGGTAGAACTCCTCCAGACCCAGCAGCTCCTCCGGGCCCAGCTCGAAGCGCAGGTTCTCCGTCAGGTAGCGGTGCACCACCTCGGGGTCGAGCCCCAGCCGGTCGACCGCCTCGCGCTCGATCGCCGGCAGCTCGGCCATCCCCCGCTCGAGACTGCGGCGGAAGTGGCCCACCAGGTCGTCGACCTCCACTCCCTCGCGCGCCGCCCAGACGGCGAAGACGAAGGGCAGGCCGGTCATGGCGCGCCACTCGGCGGCCAGGTCCCACACCTGGTGGCCGGCGCGGCGGCTGACCTGGAGCGCCGGGTCGCCGATGATGAGGGCGGCGTCCGCCTCCTCCAGCATCTCGTCCAGACGCGGTGGCCGCTGGATCAGCTCGGGGCGGGTGCCGAAGCGGTCCTCGAAGAGGATCCGCACCAGGGTCGCCGACGTCCGGCTGTTGAGATCCAGCGCCACGCGCTCCACCCGGTTGATCGGCCGTCGCGACACCAGGAGCACGCTCCGCACCTCGCGGTCGGCGGCGACGCAGGCGCCGGGCACCACCCGCAGCCCCGGGATGCGCAGGACCTCCACCGAGGGGATCAGCCCGATGTCGAGCTCGCCGGCCGCCAGCAGCCGTGCCACCTGGGCGGGCAGCTCGCAGCGGCACGCGAACAGATCCTCACGATCCCCCTGGAGCAACCCCCAGGCCGGCGGCCAGGCGTTCAGGTAGTCGACGATGCCGACGCGAACGCGGGACCGCTCCGGAGCGCCGGCGGACGGCGAGGCGGAGGGCGCGTCGTGGCGGGATCGCGGGCTCATGCTCGAGGGAGGCGGTCGGCGCGAGCGCCGCTAGCGGGACATCGCGCCGAGGAAGTCGGCGTTGCTCGGCGCCTTGCCCAGCTTGTCCAGGAGCAGCTCCATCGACTCGACGGTCGACAGGGGGTTCAGGACCTTGCGCAGCACCCAGACCCGGTGCAGCTCGTCCGCCTCGATGAGGAGCTCCTCCTTGCGGGTGCCGGACTTGTTGATGTCGATGGCCGGGAAGACCCGCTTGTCCACCAGCTTGCGGTCGAGGTGAATCTCGCAGTTGCCGGTGCCCTTGAACTCCTCGAAGATGACGTCGTCCATGCGGCTGCCGGTGTCCACCAGGGCGGTCGCGATGATGGTGAGCGAGCCGCCCTCCTCGATGTTGCGGGCCGCCCCGAAGAAACGCTTGGGACGGTGCAGCGCGTTGGCGTCGATGCCGCCGGAGAGCACCTTGCCCGACGGCGGCTGGACCGTGTTGTAGGCGCGCGCCAGACGGGTGATGGAGTCGAGGAGGATCACCACGTCCTTCTTGTGCTCGACGAGGCGCTTGGCCTTCTCGAGCACCATGTCGGCGACCTGCACATGCCGGGTCGCCGGCTCGTCGAAGGTCGACGAGACGACCTCGCCCTGCACCGAGCGCTGCATGTCGGTCACCTCCTCGGGCCGCTCGTCGATGAGCAGCACGATGAGGACACCCTCCGGGTGATTCGCCGCGACGGAGTGGGCGATGGACTGGAGCAGCATCGTCTTGCCCGTCCGGGGAGGCGCCACGATCAGCGCGCGCTGCCCCTTGCCCATGGGGGTGACGAGATCCATGACCCGGGAGGACATGTCGCCCTTGACCTCGAGCTTGAGGCGCTCCTCGGGGTACAGGGGGGTGAGGTTGTCGAAGAAGATCTTGTCGCGGGCGGTCTCCGGGTGCTCGAAGTTGACCGCCTCGACCTTGATCAGGGCGAAGTAGCGCTCCCCCTCCTTGGGCTGCCGGACCTGGCCCGACACCGTGTCGCCGGTGCGCAGATCGAAACGACGGATCTGGCTCGGCGACACGTAGATGTCGTCGGGCCCGGGCAGGTAGTTGTACTCCGGGGAACGGAGGAAGCCGAAGCCGTCGGGCAGACACTCGAGCACGCCCTCGGCGAAGATGAGGCCGCTCTTCTCGGTCTGCGCCTGAAGGATCTTGAAGATCAGCTCCTGCTTGCGCAGGCTGCTGACACCGGCGACGCCGAGACCCTTGGCGACCTCCGTGAGCTTGGCGCTCGGCATGTCCTTGAGCTCCCGGATATCGAGGGTGTTCTCCTGATCCCGGCTGCCGTTCTTGCGTCGTTCGGTGGTCTTACCCATTTCCTACCTCGTCTCAGATCATCAGCGCGCCGGCTGGAGCCGAGCCGCGACCTCTCGCCACAGCTCCTGTGCGCCCTCGCCGGTGCGCGCTGAGAAAGGAATGAGGATCGCGTCGCTCGGCAGTTGGAGCTCTTCGCGAATCCCCGAAAGACCCGAAGCCCTGCGACTCCGGGAAACACGATCGATCTTGGTGGCGACAACGAGAGGATCGGCGCCCAGGGACACCAGGTACTCGTACGCCTGTACGTCCAACGCGGTTGCACCGACCTTCCCATCCACCAGTTGCACCACCTGCCCGCCCACCGTGGAGGCGTGACGGAAATAGTCGTCCATCAACCGCGCCCAACTCTTGCGATCGGCCTTGGAGGCCTTGGCGTAGCCGTATCCCGGGAGATCCACGAAATGCCATCGCTCGCTGACCAGGAAGTAGTTGACGGAGCGGGTCCTGCCCGGGGTCGAGCTGATCCTCGCCAGGGCCTTGCGGCCCAGCAGACGATTGAGGAGACTCGACTTGCCGACGTTCGAGCGGCCGACGAACGCCACCTCCGGCCTCCCGTCCGACGGGAAGTCCTTCGCGGAATGGGCCGCGATGACGAAGTGGGCCGACTCGATCTTCAAACTGTGGCTGACTCCTGAGGCTCACCGGCGGTTGGGGACACGGAACGGAAGGTCCACCCGACCGACCCTCGGGTCGGAGTTCCTTCTGAGTTGGTTGGAAGAAGTCGTGGCCCTGGGGGCCCGACGGCTCGGGAAGTGGCTGGGGCGGGGAGCCCCGTGGTGACCGCCGTCTCTGGAAGTTGGAAATCTGGCGCTACCCTGGCCGGAACTCCGGCGTTCGGATGCGTCGACTCTCGTCGGCCGTTTTCAGGTTCGAAAGCGCTTGGTGGGAACGGCGGCAGGAAGCCGTCGCCGACATCCTAGCTCGTCGGGCGTCGAGGGGTCAATGCGCGACGGAGCCCGAGGAGGGCGACGGGCTCGTCTCGAGCCCTGGCTCCTTCTCGGGGAGGGGGGAGATCTGCCCGTCCAGCGCGAGGCTCAGAACCTCGTCCATCGACTCGACGAAATGGAACTGCAGCGCCTGTCGAACCTCTTCCGGGATCTCGTCCAGGTCCCTCTCGTTCTCTTTCGGGAGGATGACCTCGGACAGCTCGCCCCGGTAGGCGGCCAGGAGCTTGTGCTTGATCCCACCCACGGGGAGGACCTTGCCGCGGAGGGTGATCTCCCCGGTCATGGCCAGGTCCTTGCGCACCGGGATGCGCGTCACGGCGGAGACCAGCGCGGTCGCCATGGTGATCCCCGCCGACGGCCCGTCCTTCGGGATGGCCCCCTCGGGCACGTGGATGTGGAGGTCACGGTGGTCGTTGAACTCCGGATCGATGCCGAGAAGATCGGCCCGGCTCCGCAGGTAGGAGAGGGCGGCGCGGGCGGACTCCTGCATCACCTCGCCCAGCTTGCCGGTGAGGATGAGCTTGCCCTTCCCCTTCATGGAGCCGACCTCGGTCTCCAGCAGCTCGCCTCCCGCCTGCGTCCAGGCGAGGCCGGTGGCGACGCCGATCTCCGACTCCTCGTTCTTCCTCCACGGGCGGAAGCGAATCGGCCCCAGGTACTCGTTGAGGATCTCCGGGTCGATGACCGCGGGCTTCTCCACCTCCGACTGCACGACCTTGCGGGCGACCTTCCGGCAGACCTTGGCGATCTCCCGCTCCAGGTTGCGCACGCCGGCCTCGCGGGTGTACGACTCGATGAGGGTGCGGACGCCGGCATCCTCGAAGCGGATGTCGTCGTCAGCCGCCAGCCCGTGACGCTCCACCTGGCGCGGGATCAGGAAGCCCTCGGCGATCGCCTTCTTCTCGGTGTGCGTGTAGCCGGTGAGCTGGATCATCTCCATCCGGTCCTTCAGCGCCGGCGGGATCGGGTCGGAGACGTTCGCCGTGGCGATGAACATGATCTTGGAGAGGTCGTATTCGACGTCCAGATAGTGATCCAGGAAGGCGTCGTTCTGCTCCGGATCGAGAACCTCCAGCAGGGCCGCCGAGGGATCGCCGCGGAAGTCCATCGACATCTTGTCGATCTCGTCCAGGAGGAAGACCGGATTCACGGCTCCCGCCTTCTTCATCATCTGGATGATCTGGCCGGGGAACGCCCCGATGTAGGTCCGGCGATGGCCGCGGATCTCGGCCTCGTCGCGCACGCCGCCGAGGGAGAGACGGACGAACTTGCGCCCCGTGGCCCGCGCGATGGACTTCGCCAGGGACGACTTCCCCACACCCGGCGGTCCGACGAAGCAGATGATCGAGCTCTGGGTCTTCTTCGTCAGCTGGCGGACGGCCAGGAACTCGAGGATCCGCTCCTTGATCTTGTCGAGACCGAAGTGGTCCTCGTCCAGGATCTTCTGGGCCTTCTTCAGGTCCTTGAGCTCGCGGCTCTTCTTCTTCCACGGCACGCTGACGAGCCAGTCGATGTAGTTGCGCGACACCGTGGCCTCGGCCGACACCGGCGGCATCGCCTCGAGGCGCTTGAGCTCCTGCTCGGCCTTCTCCAGCGCCGCCGCGGGCATGCCGCTCTCCTCGATGCGCTGCTTCAGCTGCGCGATCTCGTCGGCCCGGTCGTCCTTGCGCCCCAGCTCTTGATGGATGGCCTTGATCTTCTCGTTGAGGTAGTACTCCTTCTGGGCCTTCTCCATCTGCTTCTTCACATCGACGTTGATCCGCTTGTCGATGTTGATCTTCTCGACCTCGAGATCGAGGAGGTCGTGGACCCGCTGGAGCCGCTCGTAGGGGTTCAGGACCTCGAGGAGTCGCTGCTTCTCCGCCGTGCTCACCATCAGGTGGGCAGCCAGCGTGTCACTGAAGCGATCGGCGTCGTCGAGCTTCAGGGTGGGGACCAGTCCCTCGAACGCCAGGTGATGCGACAGGCGCGCGTACTGCTCGAACACGCCCAGGACCTTCCGGATGTAGCCCCGCATCGCCTCGTCGGTCGGGTAGTCGAGCTGCAGACGCTCGACCGTCGCCACCATGGCGCCGTCATCCTCGGCGACCTCGGCGAGGCGGGCGCGCTCCTCGCCCTCCACCATCACCTTCACGTTGCCGTTGGGCAGGCGGAGGTTCTGCACCACCTTGGCGACGACCCCCAGGCCATGCATCGCGTCGCGACCGGGCTCGTCGATCTTCGGGTCGCGCTGCGTGACCAGGAAGATCTTCTTGTCCTCGGCCTCCAGGCTCCGCTCGAGGGCCTTGACGGAGGACTCCCTCCCGATGATGAACGGCGCCATCATGTGGGGGAAGACCACCATGTCCCGCAGTGGGATCAACGGCAGCTGGTCGGCGGAGCGCTGGATGAAAGTCGACGGCATGAAGGGGCTCCGTTCGCCGTGTGGGCAGGGCGCGAGGCCCGAAGAGGCGGCCCGAAGGCCGCTTCAGACGGCCTTCTTGAGCGTGATGGGCTGGTTGCGGTTGAGGACGACATCCTCGGTGATCACGCACTCCTGGATGTCGTGCTCGGAGGGGATCGCGTACATGAGGTCGAGCATCAGCTCTTCGAGGATGATGCGGAGGCCGCGGGCGCCCACGCTGCGCTTGATGGCCTCCTTGGCGATCGCGACCAACGAATCGTCGGTGAACTGGAGCTCCACGTCCTCGAGCTCGAAGATCGTCTGGTACTGCTTCACCAGGCTGTTCTTGGGCTCCTGGAGGATACGCACCAGCGCGTGCTCGTCGAGCTCCTCGAGGGTGGCCATCACGGGCAGACGCCCCACGAACTCGGGGATCAGGCCGAACTTGATGAGGTCCTCCGGCAGGGCCTTGCCCAGCATCTCGGACTTCCGGCGCTCCTTGGCGCTCTTGATCTCGGCGCCGAAGCCCAGGCTCTTCTCGTTGACGCGGCTCTCGATGAGCTCCTCCATCCCGACGAAGGCGCCGCCGCAGAGGAAGAGGATGTTGGTCGTGTCGATCTGCAGGAACTCCTGGTGCGGGTGCTTGCGGCCGCCCTGCGGAGGCACGTTGCAGAGCGTCCCCTCGAGGATCTTCAGCAGGGCCTGCTGGACGCCCTCGCCCGACACGTCGCGGGTGATCGAGGGGTTGTCGCCCTTGCGGGCGATCTTGTCGATCTCGTCGATGTAGACGATGCCCCGCTGGGTCTTCTCCTTGTCGTTGCCCGACGCCTGGTAGAGCTTGAGGATGATGTTCTCGACGTCCTCGCCGACGTAGCCGGCCTCCGTCAGAGTCGTCGCGTCGGCGATCGTGAAGGGCACCGACAGGATCTTGGCGAGGGTCTGCGCGAGCAGCGTCTTGCCCGTCCCGGTGGGGCCCATCAGCACGATGTTCGACTTCTGCAGCTCGACCTCGGTGCGGGCCTTCTCGGAGTAGTCGATCCGCTTGTAGTGGTTGTACACGGCCACGGCCAGCTTCTTCTTGGCCTGCTCCTGGCCGATGACGTACTCGTCGAGGAGAGCCTTGATCTCCCGGGGCTTCGGCAGCGCGGTGTCCTTCTGCTGCTCGAGCATCCGGTCCTCCGCGATGATGTCGAGGCAGATGTCGACACACTCGTCGCAGATGAAGACCGTCGGACCGGCGATCAGCTTCTTGACCTCACGCTGGCTCTTGTTGCAGAACGAACACCTGAGGGCTTCGTCGCCGGTTTCCTTCTTGGCCATCTTTCCTCCGTGTGCCGGCACCGCGATTGTGCGGCGCCTCGACTCGCTACCTGGCCGAACGTCTGCGCCGGGACTCGAAATTCCCCAGAGGCCACCGGCGGGCTTCTCTGCCGCCCAGCCGAACCGGGCGGTGTCTCGAAGTCATCCTACCAAAAAGACCGCCACCCGACCGTGGCCGGGGTGACGGTCGGGAGCCCGGACGCGCGCCGGATCAGCCCTCGACCTTCAACCCCGTCCGGCGGCTCATCACCTGGTCCGCCAGGCCGTACTCCACGGCCGCCGCGGCGGACAGGATCTTGTCGCGCTCCGTGTCCGAGTGGATCTCCTCCAGGGACTTGCCCGTGTGCTCGGCCAGGATCTCCTCCAGCCGCTCGCGCATGCGCAGCAGATCCCGGGCGTGGATGTCGATGTCGGTCTGCTGGCCCTGGAGGCCGTAGAGCAGCGGCTGGTGGATCAGGACGCGGCTGTTGGGCAGCACGTACCGCTTGCTCGCCGTGCCGGCCGCCAGGAGCACCGCGGCCATGGAAGCCGCCTGGCCCACGCACAGGGTCGTGACGTCGGGCTTGATGTACTGCATCGTGTCGTAGATCGCCAGCCCGGCGGTGATCGAGCCCCCGGGGGAGTTGATGTACAGCGCGATGTCCTTCTCCGGGTTCTCGGCCTCCAGGAAGAGCATCTGGGCGATGATCAGGTTCGAGACGTCGTCGTCGATCGAGCGCCCCAGGAAGATGATGTTGTCCTTCAGCAACCGGGAGTAGATGTCGTACGCCCGCTCGCCTCGATTGGTCTGCTCGACCACCATGGGTACCAGCATCGGAGCCTCAAGCCTCCTTCGTTGATTCGGGTGTCGTCGCCTCCGCCTCGCCCTCACCGCCCGTCTCCGACGCGGCTTCCGCGACCGGATCTTCGGGCAGGAGGCCGCGCAGAGCCTTGTCGCGCCGCATCTGCCGGCGCAGCGCCTGCAGTCGGCCGTTCCGGTCCAGGGCCTGGCGCAGCTGCACCGTCGTCACTCCCTGGGAGCGAGCGATCCCCGCCAGGGCCCGCTCGAACTCCTCCTGCTCCACCTCGACGCTCTCGGCGTCCGCGATCGCATCCAGCAGGATACGGTCGTGGACCCGCCGCTCAGCCTGGGGCTCGGCCTGGCCGCGGACCGCCTCCCAGTCGACCTGCGCCTGCTCCAGATCGACACCGCGCCGGGACAGATCCTCGGCGTAGTCGCGCACCATGTCCTCGGTCTCCGATCTCACGACGCCCCGCGGGAGGACGACGGGGTGACGCTCGCGGAGCTGCTCGAGCGCCGCGCGCTCCCGGCGTCGGCGACGCTCGGCGAGGCGAGCGCCCCGCAGCCGCTCGCGGATGTCGGCGCGCATCTTCTCGAGGTTCTCGACCCCGAGGCGCTCGGCGAAGGCGTCGTCCAGATCCGGCAGGTCGCGCTCGAGCACCGCGTTGACGGTCACCCGGTACGACCGCGTCTCTCCCTCGGCGCTCCCGGCGCGGCTGAAATCGGCCACGCCGTCCGCTTCCAGGCCGGTGACCGCGGCGGACAGCTCATCCCAGATCCGCGGGTCGCCCACCTCGAGGGAGACCACCTCGGTCCGCATCGGCTCGCCCTGCTCGTCGAGCTCGGCCAGGTGGGCCTTCACCTGGTCGCCCGCCGCCGCCGGCCGCTCGACGGGCACCCACTCGGCCACGTCCTTGCGCAGATCCTCGATCGCCTGGTCGACCTCGTCGTCCTGCGGCTCGGTCTCGAGCTCCGGCATGTCGAGGCCTCCGAGCTCGCCCAGCTCGATCTCCGGCCGCACCTCGACGGTCGCCACGAAGCGCAGGGCCTTGCCCTCCTCGTCCAGGTCGACGTCCTCGAGCTGAGGCGGCATCAGGGGATCCAGCTCCTTCTCGTCCGCCGCCTGCTTCCAGTAGCGCGGCACGAGCCGGTCGATGACGTCCTGCCGGATCTCGTCGCGGAAGCGCTGCCTGACGACCCCCGGCGGGACCTTGCCCTTGCGGAAACCCGGGATCCTGGCCTGGCGCCGGTACTCCGCCACGACCCGGCTGTTCTCGGCCTCGACGGCCGCCGAAGGAACCTCGACCTCGAGTCGCTTGCGGCTCGGGCCGTCATCCTGCATCGAGAGGACTACACTCATCGTTCGCCTCGCTGCTTTGCTGTCTGAAGCGTTCCGGGAGGAGCCGGAACGACCGGGGGCAGTGTGGTGCGAAAGGGGGGACTCGAACCCCCAACCCGATCGCTCGGGACTAGATCCTAAGTCTAGCGCGTATACCAGTTCCGCCACTTTCGCATCGGCCCGCTCGGGCCGGGTCCGTCGACGGCGGCGACCACCGCTCGGCCCCGGAGCGCCGTCGGCTCGACCGGAGATCGGAAGAG
>CAJQNK010000119.1 GCA_905479655.1 uncultured bacterium
GGTGCCTGGAGATGCAAGGCTTGCGACCGAGGGCGACGCAGTCGTACTGTCTGTACGTCGAGGAGCCCGACGGGAGCGTAACGCCGCAGATTCAGGCACATACGGTCTCGTAGTAGACAGTTGGTGAGAAGGTCAGGCTAGGCGAACGGCACTTTCGGAGCGGGACACTAGGACCTCGGGCCACGAAGCCCCGGCCCGGCCTCAGGAAGCGCCGCGGCCGCTCAGCACCGCGGGGATGGTCCGCACCAGGATCTTCAGGTCGAGGAGCGGCGACCAGTTGTCGATGTACTGGAGGTCGAGCTCCATCCAGCGATCGAAGTCGACCTCGTTACGGCCCGAGATCTGCCACAGGCAGGTGAGGCCCGGCTTCATCGACAGGCGGCGCCTCTGCCATCGCTGGTAGTGGGCGACCTCTTCCGGGATCGGCGGCCGGGGTCCCACCAGGCTCATGTCGCCCCGCAGGACGTTCCAGAGCTGGGGCAGCTCGTCGAGGCTGAAGCGGCGCAGGAGACGGCCGAGGCCCGTGATCCGAGGGTCCCGCCGGACCTTGAAGACGGGGCCGTCCATCTCGTTGAGGTGCTCCAGCCGGCGGCGCTGGTCCTCCGCGTCGCGCACCATGGTGCGGAACTTGTAGAGCGTGAACAGGCGACCGTTGAGACCGCAGCGGGTCTGGCGGAAGAGCACGTCGCCGCTCGACGAGACACGGATGGCGACGGCGATGGCGAGGACCAGGGGCAGGCCGAGGACCAGGATCAGGGCGGAGACCCCCACGTCGACGGTCCGCTTGAGGACCATGCGCCCGACTCCTCCCGGGGTCGTGCCGAAGGTCAGGAGCGGCAGGCCGTCCATGTCCTCCAGGTGGACCCGCGCCTGGGTGTGGGGAAAGAAGTTCAGGGCGAAGCGGGTCTGGATGCCCTGCTCCTCGAGCGCCAGGAACTGGTCCTCCAGCCGGTCCATCTCCCTCTTCCCGACCGCGAAGATGACCTCGTCGACCACGTTCTGGTCCAGGATCGAGGGCAGGTCATCGACGTCGCCCAGAATCCGGAACCGCGCCGCCACCGCCGGATCTCTGCGCCCCTCGGCGGTGAGGAAGCCCAGGATCTTGAAGCCCCAGTACGGATGCCGCTCCATCGCGTCGGCGATGTCGAGGCCGCTGCCGTTCGCTCCCACCAGGATGACGGTGCGGTAGTTGAAGCCCTGGGCGCGGACGATCCGCGACGTCAGTCGGACGGCCAGGCGCTCCGCCACCAAGGCGACGCTGGTGGTCACGGGGAACAGCAGCAGCCAGAGACGGCTGATCTCGAACCGCGGGTCGAGCCGGAAGAGGAACAGGGCCAGCGCGAAGGAGCCGCCCGCGAGGATCGAGGAGCGCAGCAGCCCCGCCGTCTCCTGGCTCAGCGGCAGGATTCGCGCCGAGCGGTAGTGCCCGCTCGCCAGGAGGGCCACGCCCCAGAGGGCCAGCGCCAGCGGCAGGAGAGGCAGATACGAGGCCAGGGGGTACAGGCTGCCCATCTGCGGCCAGAGTCGCGGCAGGACGATGTCGCGCAGCGCCCACGACGCGACGAAGCCGAGCGCGACCTGGAGCAGGTCGAGCAGGAAGAGCGTGGCGGCGACGATCGTGGCGCGTTCTTTCAGCATGGGCAGATCCGCTGGAGGCTCTATTCTACGGTCCGTCGACGACGGGCGGCAGGCCGACAGGCCCAGGCCGAGACGCCCGGGACGGCGAAACGCCCCGCTCGGTCCTTCCCGCCTGCCCCGTTCCGGTCAGCCGGAGGCGAGCGAAGCGAGGAGCTGGGCGTAGCGCGCCGTGACCTCGTCCCACGAGAACCGGGCCCGGGCCTCCGCCCCGCCGGCCCGTCTCGCTTCGAGGACCGTGTCGGGCTCCCCGAGAAGTCGTTCGAGGAGGCTCGAGAGGGTGGCCGGTCGCTCGGCGTCGAAGTAGAAGCCGGCGTCGCGGGCGACCTCGCGGTTCTCCTCGGTGTCGTTCACCAGCACGCAGTTGCCGTATCCCATGGCCTCCACCAGCGCCGGGTGGGTGCCTCCGACCTCGGTTGCGTGCACGTAGGCCCACGCGTGCGAGAGGAGCTCGCGGTAGCCGCGGCCGTAGATGGCCCCCGGGAACAGGACGCGAGAGTCGGCGGCATCCTGGAAAGAGCGGATGAAGCGGGCCGCGTAGGGCGCGTCGCCGACCATCACGAGAGGCATGTCGCCGCCGACGTCGCGGTAGGCCTCGACCACCCGGTGCGGGTTGTTCTCCGGTTCGAAGCGGCTCACGTAGAGCACGTATCCGCGGCTCTCCAGGCCGAGGCGCCCGAGAACCTCGCCCGGCGGCTCCGGCCGCGGATCGACGCCGTAGACGATGATGGTGGACTCCGCTCCATAACGTTCGCGGTAGTGGTCCCGGATCACCCGGGCGTCCGTGACGAGGGCGTCGGGCAGGAGAGCGGCGAGCCTCTCCGCCAGAGCGTAGGCGGCGCGTCCCAGGGGACCCCACTTCGCCCGCCGCTTCTCGATCCCGTCCACGTTGAGTGCGGTGGGTACCCGCGCCAGGCTCAGGAGCGGGACGAAGAGGACGTTGACCGAATTCACCACGAGGGCCGCGTCGAAGGTCCCGGCGCTGGCGTGGAGACAGGAGAGAAGGGTGTGGACCGGCGTGTCGAAGTACTTGGTGGGCACGGTCGGCAGGACGGCGAGGCGAACGCCGCGATGCGTGCGGAGACCCCGCGGGGTGTAGTGACTGCGGCAGTAGACGGTCACCTCGGCGCCCGCCTCCGCCAGCCGGACCGCCAGCTCCTCCATGAGGGTCTCGTAGCCGCCATAGCGGGCCGGGATCCCTCGGCTCCCGATCAACGCCAGACGGAGGCCGTCGAGGTCGGGGATGACCGTCGCCTCGCGGCTCGCCCGCGGCCCGGACGGCATGCGGGTCTCCGGCGCGTCGTCTACCGGGGTCGTGCCTGGTGAGTGAACCATCGGTCGATGTCGGAAGTCGGGACGGTGCGGCGCGCCTGGATCAGTCGGCGGCGCCGGAGGATGGTCGAGCGGTTCCGCCACAGCCAGCCGTAGGCTGCCAGCGACTCGCGCTCGCGCAGCAGAACGTATCCCACGGCGGCCAGGTCGCGCCAGAGGGTGGGCAGCAGGAAGCGCGCGAGATTCCGTGGCGTCTGGTGGTAGGCGCGCAGGAGGTAGCGGTTCTTGAGCGAGTGGAGGTTGACGGCCGCGGGCATCGCGGAGCGACGCGCCGGCAGGTTGAAGCGGCGGTGCCTCGCCCGCGCCTCGGGTACGAACAGGACCTCCCAGCCGCGCTCGCGCAGTCGGAAGGCCAGCTCGGCGTCCTCGCGGAAGGAGTGGAACTCCTCGAGAAAGACCTCGCCCTCGACCGCCACGTCCTCCAGGGCCTCGCGGCGGAAGAGGGAGGCGGCCCCGGTGGCGCCGAAGACCCGTTCGGTCTTCTGGAGCTGGCCCTGGTCGACGCGGCCGGACTCCCGGTCGAGATGTCGCCAGGTGCGGGTCAGGCGCATGCCGCAGGCGTCGAGGCGGTCGGGCTCGCCCGGCTCGACGAAGCGCAGCAGGCGTCCCGTCGCGGCTCCCACCCGGTAGCGGCCCTCGTCGGTGAGCGCTCGGATGAGATCGCCCGCGAAACCGGGCGACGGACGGGTGTCCGCGTTGAGGGAGAGCACGAACGGAGCGGAGGTCTCCGCCACGGCCCGGTTCGCACCGCCCGCGAAGCCGAGGTTCTCCGACAACGCCACGACCCGCCCCCGGCGGCCCGCCGGCAGATGACGCCGCGCCGCCTCGGCGCTTCCGTCCGCCGAGGCGCAGTCGACCACCATGACCTCGGCCGGCCCCGGCTCGAGGCGCCCCACCGCGGCCAGGAACTCCGGGAGGTCGGCCGCGTCGTCGTGGGTGACGGTGCAGACCGCGTAGTCCGTCTCCCTCATGGGGTGCTGCCGGGCGTAGCCTCGCGCAGCCACCGGCTGCCGCCGAACGCCACGCCGAGCTCGCGGATGTCGTGGCTCGGCGGGACGTCGGGCAGCCCGCGAAACTCGCGGAACGGCCGGAACGTGGGTTCGACCCGGATCTGCAGCACCAGCCAGGGCCGATCGGCGGCCCCCACCGGCAGCTCGACCTCCCGCCAGCCCCCTCGGTTCAGCGTCACCTCCCGGAGCTGACCGGCGGCGCGGAGGGTGACGAGCGCGGGGTGGTCCGCCGGGGCCGGGTGGCCGTTGGCCAGCCGGACGATCAGCGTCTCACCCTGCCAGGGGATGCGGCGCGCGGAGCGGCCGGTGGTCCACTGGATCGGACCCTCGGCGTGGGCCTCCGGCTCGTTGAAGCCGTAGGTGCCGTCGCCCCGGGCGATCAGGTTCGAGTAGGCGAGGAGGCGGACCGGAACCAGGACGAGAGCGAGGATCACGATCGCCTGGGCCAGGGCTCGCGGCGAGCTCCGCAGGGGGACCGGCTCCGGCTCCAGCAGGCTGGCCGCCGCCACGAGCATCCAGAACAGCAGCTCCGTGTTGTGCAGGTGGAAGAAGTACTGCACGGCGCCGTAGAAGGCGAGGCCCGAGAACGAGAGGATCAGGGCCACGCTCGGGAGACGGTGCCGGCCGACCCCGTCCCGGGCGGCGGGCAGCAGGATCCGGGCGAGCGCCCAGGCGAGGAGCGCGAACGCCGTCAGACCGAGGATCCCACGCTCGGTGGACACGGTCAGGTAGAAGTTGTGCGCCGTAGCCCGGTACGGGAAGGCCTCGCTGCTGCCCGGAGGGAAGAAGGTGTCGTAGGCCGGTCCGAAGGCGCCGATCCCCCAGCCCGCCAGGGGTCGCTCGCCCGTCATCGCCACGGCCGCGCTCCACAGCGCGGGGCGGCCCGACAGGTCCGAGACCGCCGTGCGAGCTCGATCGACCACGGGTGTGATCGCGTCCGGCGCGAGGACGGCCACGGCCCCTCCCACGACGATCGTGATGGCGACCGCCGCCACCGCCGCCGACCGGCGCCGCCGATCCTGCAGGAGCTCCCGGCCCAGAATCAGCGCGACAACCCCGAGCTGCGCCAGGGTGGCGTACCAGGCGCCCCGCTGTTGCGTCAGCAGCAGGGTCACGAGGACGAGGGCCACGAGAGCCAGCCCAGCCCAGCGTAGCCGCGGCCCGCCGGCCAGCAGGGCGGCGACCGCCGGAGGCCCCGCGGCCACGACGAACTGCGCCAGCCAGCCGGAGTGGAAGAACAGCGAGTGGAGCCGGGTCTCGTAGAGCGCACCGCCGATCGCCCGGTAGGCCCCGAGGTCCACCAGCCCGGCGGTCTCCGCGAGCCCCAGCGCCAGGGTCGCCGCCAGTCCCGCCGCGAGGGCCAGGCCGAGGGGGCGGAGCGAGCGGCCGGAGAACGACCGACGGATCGCCAGGTACAGCGCCAGACCGAGCAGCAGGTTGGCCAGGCCTCGCCAGGTGTGGAGGATCGTCCAGGTCTGCACACCGGGCAGCGCGGCCAGGAGCCCGGCCAGCAGCCGCGGCTCGAGGGAGGGGGGGTGGTAGGCGAGGGGCAGGAGGGAGACGACGCTGGTCGCGAGCACCGCCGCGATGGGCCAGCGCAGGGAGGACGAGCCGCCGGAGCCGCCACGCCAGGCGGTGGCCACGGCTGCCAGCACGGCGGCGTCGAGCGGCGCGAGATAGGGCCCGCCGGGCGGTGAGCCGAAGAGCGGCAGACCCGCGGCGAGGACGATGATGCCGACCCGAGGCCGCCAAACGCCCGCCGCGGCGATCAGGATGGGGAAGAGCCAGAGGAGACGCTCGATCACGGCGGGGGCTTGCTCTCGGAGTGCTGGTTTCCGGCGGGCAGGCCGCCGGGAGGTGGAGACCCGAGACTCAGCCTAGCCCGACGTTCTCACCGGGTGCCGAGTGCCGCCAGTATGTCAACGGGCTTCCGGCATCTGCAAGCGTCCCTCGACCCCGGGCCCTCCGCCCAGTGTGGTGTGGCGGTCTGGGGTCGAGACCCCTGTAGACTCGCGTCATGCTTTCGCGAGACTTGCTGCGTGAGAAGCCCGAGGCTGTCGCCCGGTCCCTGGCCGACCGCGGCGTGGAGGGCGAGCCCGTCGTCCGTTGGGTCGAGCTCGACGAGGCGCGCCGTTCCTCCATCGCCGAGGTCGAGGAGCTGAAACGCCGCCGCAACGAGGCCTCGAAGGCCATCGGAGCGATCAAGAAGTCCGGCGGCGACGCCACGGACGAGATCGCCGAGGTCGGCACGCTGAAGAGCCGCATCGAGGAGGTCGAGACCCGTCGCGCCGAGGCCGAGGAGGAGCTCGAGGCTCTCGAGCTCTCCCTGCCCAACCTGGCGAAGCCCGACGTTCCGGTCGGGCCCGACGAGGCTTCGAACCGGCTGGAGCGGACCGTGGGCGAGCCCCGAAGGTTCGACTTCGAGCCCGAGGCGCACTGGGACCTCGGTCCCCGGCTGGGCATCCTGGACTTCGAGCGCGGCGCCCGTGTGGCGGGAGCGCGCTTCACGGCGCTGTTCGGAGCGGGCGCGCGCCTCGAACGGGCCCTCTCCCAGTTCATGCTCGACCTCCACACGACGGAGCATGGCTACACCGAGGTGCTGCCGCCCTTCCTGATCAACGCGGACGCCCTGGTCGGCACCGGCCAGCTCCCGAAGTTCGAGGAGGACCTGTTCAAGGTGCAGGGGACCGGCTACTACCTCGTCCCGACCGCCGAGGTGCCGCTCACCAACCTGCACCGGGGAGAGATCCTGGAAGAGGACGAGCTGCCGGTGCGCTACACGGCCTGGACCCCGTGCTTCCGCTCCGAGGCCGGCTCGTACGGCAAGGACGTCCGGGGCCTCATCCGCCAACATCAGTTCCAGAAGGTCGAGCTGGTGCAACTCACCACCCCCGAGACGTCGGACCGGGCCCTGGCGGAGCTCACCGGCCACGCCGAGAGGGTCCTCCAGTTGCTCGAGCTCCCCTATCGCGTGGTGACGCTCTCCACCGGCGACATGGGCTTCGGTGCGGCCAGGACCCACGATCTCGAGGTGTGGCTTCCCGGTCAGCAGGCCTACCGCGAGATCTCCTCCTGCAGCGACTGCGAGGCCTTCCAGGCCCGCCGGGCCAACCTCCGCTATCGACCGGCCGACGGCGGCAAGCCGCGCTTCGTCCATTCGTTGAACGGTTCGGGTCTCGCCGTCGGGCGCACCCTGGTGGCGGTGCTGGAGAACTACCAGGAGGCCAACGGGACGGTGACGGTGCCGCAGGCGTTGCGGCCCTACATGGGGGGCCTGGAGCGGATCGGAGGCTAGGTTCCGAGGCCCGTGGCTACCCACCCCGCCTTCATCTGGGCTTCAGCTACGGGTCGGATACTGGGTCGAGGGAACGTCGTGTCTGCCCATCGTCGCCGCCTGGTCGCGTTGGTCGCGACCCTGTTCGCCATCGCCGCGGCACTGCGTCCAGGTCCGGCGAGCGGCGAGGTGGAGGCGTCGGCCGCGGGCGCCCGGGCGCAGCTGCCCTCGCTCGAGCAGATCGAGGCCGACGGTTCGGTGGTCGGGGAGATCCGGATCCGGGTCGGCGAGATCTTCGACCCCGAGAAGCCGGGGGAGAACGCCCGTCCCTACCGGTGGGTCAACCGCCTGCATCCGGCCACCCACCGGGAGGTCATCGAACGGCAGCTCCTGCTGCGCCCCGGAGACCGGTTCACGGTGCGGGCCGCCCGGGAGTCGGAGCGGTTGCTGCGCGCGAACCACTACCTCGCCGCCGCTGAGATCCGACCGGTCCGCTACCGCGACGGTGTGGTCGATCTGGAGGTGATCACGCGCGACGTCTGGACGCTCAACGCCGGCCTGTCCTTCGGGCGTGCCGGAGGCGCCAGCTCGGGCCGTTTCCAGGTGGAGGACACCAACTTCCTGGGCACCGGCACCGAGCTCGCCGTCGAGAAGTCGGCCGACGTGGATCGCGACGGCTACCACTTTCGGTTCAGCGACCCGGGCCTGTTCTCGACGCAGGGGAATCTGACTCTCGAGTGGGAGGAGAACAGTGACGGCGGCGCGTGGCGGGTGGACCTCGGCCGGCCCTTCTACTCCCTCGACACCCGCTGGTCGCTGGGGGTCGCCGCCTCGTCGGAGGACCGGATCGACCCGCTCTACACCCTGGGCAAGCGGAGCGCCGACCTCGGCCACAGCGTCGAGCGCTACGAGCTGCGCGGAGGTCTTTCGCGCGGCGTGGTCGACCGCCATGTGACCCGCTGGACCGTCGGCTTCACCTATCTCCGCGACCGGTTCTCGGAGGTCGCCGAGGGCGAGGTCGTGCCGCCGGACCGGGTCCTCTCGTACCCGTGGGTCGGCTGGGACCGGCAGCGCGACGCCTTCAGCGAGTTCGAGAACCTCGATCAGATGGGGAGGGTGGAGGATGTCCTTGTCGGCCCCCGACTCCATGCCAGGGTGGGCCTGTCGGCCCCGGCCTTCGGAGCGGAAGCCACGGAGGTCGTCTTCGACGCGACCGCCTCGACCGGTTCCGCCCCCGGGCCGCGTCAGCTCCTCTTTCTCGAGAGCAGTGTCGGAGGTCGTTGGGGCGCTGCGGGTCTCGCCAACACCCGGGTCGAGGGGAGCTCCCGCTACTACCTGCGGGACTTCGGCGACAACGAGCTCTTCCTGGCCCTCTCCGGATCGCTCGCGGAGGCTCTCGACCCCGAGAACCAACTCCTGCTGGGCGGCGACAGCGGTCTGCGCGGCTATCCCCTGCGCTATCAGGAGGGGGGCGCCAAAGTCCTGTTCACCGCGGAGCAGCGGTTCTTCTCCGACTGGCACCCGTTCCGCCTGGTCCGTGTGGGCGCGGCGGTGTTCTACGACGTCGGCCGGGTCTGGGGCGCACCCGAGGACACGGGGTTCGGCTGGCTTCAGGACGTCGGCGTGGGCCTGAGGCTGGTTCCCACGCGCTCCGGCAGGGGCGGAGTCCTCCACCTGGACCTGGCCAAGCCGCTGAATGGCCCCGGCGACATCTCGGGCCTGCAGTGGTTGATCGGCTCGGAGACCAGCTTCTGAGGCGGCAGAGCGGTCAGCGGCCCGAGTACTCTGCTTCGCCGGGGGCCGCCGCCACCGCCAGGCCGTCGCCGTCTCGGGTCGTGATGAGGTAGCGCCCCGACGTGTACAGGGTGTTGGCCCCGTCGTAGTAGGCGATCGCGTCCTCGATCAGGTCTCTCGCCTCCGCCGAGCCCTGCGGCTCCACCTCACACTCGACGGTCTCCAGATCGCAGGAGTACACGGTCGTCGACTCGTGCAGGCCGAGGACGGCCAGACGATTCCCGCGCAACAGAGCGATGTCGTTGTTGTGGGTCATCAGGGCGCGGCCCCGCTCCGGCGCGACCGCGAACAGATCGTGGCCGAAGAACCGGGAGCCGTAGCTGAGGCCGAGGCGACCGAGGAGGGTCGGCGGGATGTCCAGCGAGCTGGCCAGGGTCGAGAGACGCTCCCCGGCGGGCACGCGGGGCCCGATGAACAGCACCGGTACCTCGTAGCTCGCCAGCGGGATCGCCGCCGCGCCGTAGACCCGGGCGCCGTGGTCGCCCATGAGCACGAACAGCGTGTCGTCGTACCACGGGTGCTTCTTCGCCTGCGTCATGAAGTTCCCGAGCGCCCAGTCGGCGTAGCGCACGGCGTTCTGACGGGGCTTCAGCGCCGGGTCGGGTTGCACGTGGTCCTCGGGGAAGAGGTACGGGCGGTGATTCGAGACGCTCAGGACGAGGGTGCAGAAGGGCTTGCCGGTATCCGCCATCCGGTCCATCTCGACGAGCGTGCGGTCGAAGATCGCCTCGTCGGCCACACCCCAGGCCGTCGTGAAGGTCCCGTCCGGGTAGTCGGCCTGCTCCACCACCCTCTCCACCCCGTTGCGCCGCAGGTATCCGCCCATGCCGTCGAAGAGCGCTCGTCCGCCGTAGACGAACAGCGTCTGCCATCCTTCCCTGGCGAGAAGGGCCGGCAGGGTGAAAAGGTCCTCGGACTGGGGTCGCCGGACGACCGAGATGCCGGGCAGGGGCGGCAGGCTGGCGGTGGTCGCCTCGATGGCGCGGATGGTGCGGTTGCCGGTCGAGTAGGCGTGGGTCAGGAGCGTGCCCTCGCTGGCCAGGGCGTCGAGGTGGGGGGTCAGGGTGTCCTCGACGCCGCGCCGCAGGAGGCCGACGAACTCCGATCCCAGGCTCTCCTCGAGCACGACGACCACGTTGAGGCGCCGTGGTGGCAGGGCGTTGTCGACCTGGCGGAGGGTGGAGTCGGCGGCGAAGGTCGCGTTCCTTGCCGCGGGCTCGGCGAGCAGGTCGCGCAGGCGGTCGAACACCACGGCGGACTGCCGTGTCGCATACAGGCCCCGGTAGGTGGCGTTGCTGCCGCGCAGGGCCGCGAAGAAGCTGTAGGCGCCGTTGCTCGCGATCTCGTTGAGTGCGCGGTCGTTGGACACCTCCCGCCAAACCGGGGAGACGACGACGGCGCCGACGATGGCCGCGAGGAGGACCGCCGCGGCCAGGCCGACGCGGCGTCGAGGCGCCTGTTGCGGGGCCCCCGCCGGAGCCAGCGCGCGGCGCGCCGCCCAGATCGCCGTGACGACGACGACGGCCAGCCCGGCGAGGATCCAGCCCGTGGGGTAGCTCTGCCAGATGTTCTCGAGCACCTCGGTCGGGTAGAGGAGGTAGTCGACCGCCACGAAGTTGAAGCGACTGTCGAACTCGTCGAAGAAGAACCACTCCGCCGCGGCGGTGAAGAGCACGCCGTAGAGCCAGACCCCGACACCCGTCCAGAGGGCCGCCCGGAGCCACGGTCTCTGCCACCAGCTTCTCCGCATCGCGATCAGCGCGAGGGCGATAGGTAGGACGAGCCAGGGCGTGACGACCAGGTCGTAGGCCGTCCCGACGGCGAGGCACGCGAGGGTCGCGGCGAGGCCGTCGACGGCCAGGGAGCCGTGGGCCCAGAGCAGGGCGATGCGCGTCGCGAGGGAGACGGCGAGGAGGGTGGCCGCGGCTCCCAGGACGAGGAGCGTCGGACCGGACGGCGTCCGCCGGTGTTCTGGTGGATTCGAGGGGGTCAGGGGTCTTCTCCGATCTTGCGAAGACGAATCGCTCAGCAACCCTAGGCTCCGAGGCTGAAGGTGAGGTGAGGATCGGCGGACGTCGGGTCTGGAGATGCCGGCTCTCCGGGCCCCGGAGCGATACGATCCCGGTGGAGAAGACGATGAGGGTGCTTCTGATCGAGGATTCCGACCGGTTGCGACGGTCGCTCACCCACGGCCTGAAGGGAGCCGGATGGGCCGTCGACGCGGTCTCCTCGGGCGAGGAGGGGTTGGCCTTCCTCGAGACCTACGACTACGACATCGCGGTGCTGGACCTGATGCTCCCCGGGCTGCCGGGGCTCGAGGTGATGCGGCGGCTGCGCGAGCGAGGCTCGCAGGTGCACGTGCTGATCCTGTCGGCGCGGGACCGGGTGGAGGATCGGGTGCAGGGGCTCGCCCTCGGGGCCGACGACTACCTGGTCAAGCCGTTCTCCTTCGACGAGCTGTGCGCGCGGTTGCAGGCACTGGTCCGTCGGCGCTACCGGGCCAAGAGCCCCATTCTCGACCTCGCCGATCTCACGATCGACACCTCGGCCAAGACGGTCGCCCGGGACGGCGAGGTGCTGCACCTGACGCCGAGCGAATACGCGATCCTCGAGATGCTCCTGATGCGCCACGGGCGGGTGACCTCGCGCTCGGAGATCCTCGAGCACCTGTACGACGGGGAGTCGGAGGTCTCGAGCAACGTCGTGGAGGTGATGATCAGCGGCCTGCGGCGCAAGGTGGGTGAGCAAGCCGCACGGCAGATCAGGACCCGAAGGGGGTTCGGCTACGTCATCGAATGACCTGCCGTCGGTGGGCGGGCGCTCGATCCGGCGCCGGCTGGTGCTCCTGGTCGGCGGCGGCGCCGTGACGCTGGCGGTGGCCAGCGGCCTCGCCACCGGCCTGCTGTTCGAGGCGCGTCTCGCCCGCGCGCTCGACCGGGAGCTCGCGGACAAGGCTCGACTGCTGGCAGCCCTCAGCGAGCAGGAGGGGGAGAAGGTCCTCTTCGAGTTCGTGAGCGAGATGATGCCGGAGTCCCGGTCGCGGGAGGGTGGCGAGTACTTCGAGGTGTGGATCGAAGGGGAAGATGCCCTGGCGCGCTCCGAGTCCCTGGGGACGGACGATCTCCCCCGCCAACCCGGGCGTTCGTCCGAGCCGCGCTTCAGCGACCTCGTCCTACCCGACGGCCGCCCCGGAAGAGCGGTCCAGGTCGACTACGAGCCACGGCTCGAGCTCGAGATCGGGGGGGCCGAGCGGGTCCTGCCCCCGCACAGGGCGCCCCCGGGTCTCTTCGTCCACCCGATGACCTTGGTGGTCGCGGTCGGCACCGAGGGTCTCCGGCAGGCCGTCGACCAGTTGCGCGTCGTGGTCGTCGCGGTGTTCCTCTCCCTGGTCGTCGGCCTGACGCTCCTGATCCGCTGGGCGGTCGGCCGGGGTCTCGAGCCGGTCGCCAACCTGGCGGACCGGGTGGCCGCCGCCGATCCCGCCTCCGCCGCCGTGCGTTTCGCCTCCCGGGAGCTGCCGCGGGAGATCGCTCCCCTGGCGGAGCGGCTCGACGAGCTGGTCGCCCGCCTGGAGTCGGCCGTGGACCGCGAGAGGCTGTTCTCGAGCAACGTCGCCCACGAGCTGCGCACGCCGGTCGCGGAGCTGCGCGGCCTCGCCGAGGTGGCGCAGCGATTCCCCGAGGAGCGCGCCGCGATCGAGGGCTTCTTCTCCGACGTCGTGGACGTGGCCGGGCAGATGGAGCGTCTGATCGCCAACCTGCTGACGATGGCGCGCTGCGAGGCGGGATCGGAGCCGGTCGACACCTCGGAGGTCGAGCTCGGCGACCTCCTGCGTCGGGTCTGGCTGCATCGCAAAGCCGCGGCGGACAAGCGGGGAGTGACCCTCGCCGACCGCGTCCCGGACGGTCTGTGGGTGGTCACGGATGCCGTCAAGCTCGAGCTGATACTCGGCAATGTCGTCGGCAACGCGGTGGAGCACGGGCCGGCCGGTTCCACCGTGGAGACGACCGCCGACGTGACCGCGGGCCGCTTCCGCGTCACGGTGGCGAATCCCGCGCCGTGGATCGGCGAAGACGATCTCGATCGGCTCTTCGACCGCTTCTGGCAGAAGGACGAAGCGCGCGCCGGCATCGCCCAGCACAGCGGCCTCGGACTGCCCCTGGTTCGCGTCCTCTGCGGCATCCTGGGCTACGAGGTCGCCGCCCGCCTGCGACCGGACGGCCCGCTGGAGATCACGATCCACGGCCCGCAGCGCATCGACCCCCGGGCGTCGAACACAGCCGAGCGAGGTGGAACCGGGTGCGGCCCGGAGTAGACTGCCGTCCGTCGGAGGGGTGGCTGAGTGGTCGAAAGCGGCGGTCTTGAAAACCGTTGAGCCTTCGGGTTCCATGGGTTCGAATCCCATCCCCTCCGCCAGTTCCTCGCTGCGCTCGTCACCGTCGGAGGGGGTGGGATTTCGGCGGCCCCACTCCGGGCGGGACGCCCGGAGTGGGTCTGGAGCGAATCCCATCCTCTTGCGGTCCGCGGGACTTTCGAGTGTGGGCGTTGGGGCCTGATCGGAGGGGGGCTGGAGCTCGTCGTCGCGTGATTCGTGCGTTCGTTGCGCGGTCGTCGATCGTGGTGGTCGGAAGCTGCGGACGTGCCGCGCTCAGAGAGCTGCCGTACCTTCCCTGGGTGTCATTCTGAGCGGAAGGCCGCAGGCCTGGAGTCGAAGAACCTCGAACCTGGGTGCTCGTCGAGGGGATGTGGATCGACGCAGCGGCTGATTCGACCCCCGATGTTGCCCTCGGGGGCCCGGATCCCCTAACCTCGGGAGGATCCGTTCGAGAAGGAGAGGGCGGCGGCCTCGGGGCCGGCCGGGAGGGGAAGTGCAACGAGCAGGAACCGACAGGGCGCGCGCAGCCGGTAGGCCGATCGCGAAGACGAGCAACCGGTGGCGCGGAACGATCGTCGACCTCGCGGGGTCGACCCGGCGGGGACTCGCCGAATGACGAAGCCCGAGGAGCTCGCCCGTCAGGAGATCGACGCCCAGCTCGAGCGGGCCGGGTGGGTGATCCAGGACCGGAACCAGATGAACCTCGCGGCCGGCGAGGGCCCGGTCAAGGGCGTCGCGGTGCGCGAGTTCAATCTGGCGTCCGGGCACGGCTTCGCCGACTACCTGCTCTTCGTCGACGGGCAGGCTGTGGGAGTCTTCGAGGCGAAGCCGGCGGGGCACACGTTGAGCGGGGTCGAGCCCCAAGCCCTCCGGTACGCCGAGGGCCTTCCTCAGGAGCTGACGGCGCCGGTGCGGCCCATGCCGTTCCTCTACCTGGGGACGGGGGCGGAGACGACCTTCACCAACCTCCTGGACCCGAAGCCCCGGGCGCGGCGGCTCTTCCACGTCCACAAGCCCGAGACGCTGGCGGAGTGGCTCGGCGCTCCCACGCTTCCGGCCTGGGCGGCGGACCGGGCGGGCTCGGAGGTGGCCGAGGCGTTGCCGCCGAAGTTGCTGGGCTCCTACGCGGAGAAGCCCTCCTCGCTCCGCTCGCGGCTCCAGGCGATGCCGCCGGTGGACCTACCGGGGCTGTGGGAGAACAAGGTCGAGGCCATCGGGCGGCTGGAGGAGTCGCTGGCGAAAAACCGCCCGCGGGCTCTGATCCAGATGGCGACCGGGAGTGGCAAGACGCTGCTCGCGGTCACCGCCGCGTGGCGGCTGATCCACTTCGCAGGCGCCCGGCGCATCCTCTTCCTCGTCGACCGCTCGAACCTGGGCGAGCAGGCGCAGCAGGCGTTCGAGGCGTACCGCATCCCGACCACCAACCGGAAGTTCACGGAGCTGTACAACGTCCAGCGCCTGACCTCCAACAAGATCGCCTCTTCTGCCAAGGTGGTCATCACCACCATCCAGCGCCTCTACGCCATGCTCAAGGGCGACGAGATCGAGGCCGAGGCGGAGGAGAGCTCCGGCTTCGAGCTCACCGCGGAGGAAGGCGAGCCGGCCACCGTCGCCTACAACCCGGCTTTGCCCATCGAGCTCTTCGACGTGATCTTCATCGACGAGTGCCACCGGTCCATCTACTCGCTGTGGCGCCAGGTGCTCGAGTACTTCGACGCCTACCTCATCGGCCTCACCGCCACGCCGGCCAAGCACACCTACGCCTTCTTCCGCCGCAACCTGGTAATGGAGTACAGCCACGAGGAGGCCGTGGCCGACCGGGTGAACGTCGACTTCGAGGTCTACCGCATCCGCACGAAGATCACCCAGGAAGGCTCCACGATAGAAGCGCAGCCGGGCACCGTCGTCAAGGTTCGGGACCGGGAGACGCGGGCCGAGCGGTGGGAGAAGCCCGACGAGGACGTGACCTACGGCGCCAAGGACCTGGACAGGGGCGTCGTCGCCCCCGACCAGATCCGCCTCATCGTCCAGACCTTCCGCGATCGCCTCTTCAGCGAGATCTTCACCGGCCGGGAGAAGGTCCCGAAGACCCTGATCTTCGCCAAAGACGACAGCCACGCCGAGGACATCGTGCGGATCGTCCGCGAGGAGTTCGACGAGGGCAACGCCTTCTGCCAGAAGATCACGTACAAGGCCACCGGGGGGAAGCCCGCGGAGCTGATCCGCGCCTTCCGCAACGAGTACTTCCCCCGCATCGCGGTGACGGTGGACATGATCGCCACGGGAACCGACATCAAGCCCATCGAAATCGTCGTCTTCCTGCGCGAGGTCAAGAGCCGGGTCTTCTTCGAGCAGATGAAGGGCCGGGGCGTGCGGGTCATCGACTCGAACGAGCTCCAGTCCGTCACCCCCGACGCGAGGTCGAAGACCCACTTCGTGCTGGTCGACTGCGTGGGGATCACCGAGGGCGAGCTCTCGGACTCCCAGCCCCTGGAGCGCAAGAAGGCGGTCGCGTTCAGCAAGCTCCTCGAGCACGTCGCCGCCGGCGGCACCGACCCCGACATGCTCTCGTCGCTCGCGAGCCGCCTCGCCCGCCTCGACAAGCAGTGCGGCGCGAAGGAGCGGGAGAGGATCGCCGAGGTCAGCGGCGGGGTCGCCCTCTCCGAGATCACCAAGGGCCTGATCGAGGCCCTGGACCCCGACCGCGCCGTCGAGGCCGCCCGGGAGACCTTCCAGGTCCCCGAGGGCCAGGAGCCGATCCCGGAGCAGGTCGAGCAGGCGGCGATGGACCTCCGGCAGAAGGCCGCGGCGCCCCTCGCCCACCAGCCCGACCTGCGGAACCTCGTCAAGGAGTTGAAACAGCAGTTCGAGCAGTGGATCGACACCGAGAGCCTGGACGAGCTCACCGAGGCCGGCTTCTCCGAGGAGGCGAAGGAGAGGGCCAAGGCCCTGGTCGCCGACTTCGAGACCTTCCTCGACGAGCACCGGGACGAGATCGACGCCCTCGAGTTCTTCTACTCCCAGCCTTACGACCGGCGTCTGCGCTTCAAGGACCTGAAGGCCCTGGCCGACACCATCCAGGCCCCGCCCCGCTCCTGGACCCCGGAGCGCCTCTGGCGGGCCTACGCGACCCTGGAGAAGGACCACGTCCGCGGCGCCTCGGGCGAGCGCCTCCTCACCGACCTCGTCTCCCTCGTTCGCTTCGCCCTCCACCGCGACCAGGAGCTGGCCCCGTACACCGAGCGGGTCCGCGCCCGGTTCGACCACTGGATGGCCGAGCAGGCCAACCGGGGCCGGAGCTTCACCGGGGAGCAGATTCGGTGGCTCACCATGATCCGAGATCACATCGCCGGGAGCCTGGAGATGGAGCTCGAGGACTTCGAGCTGACGCCGTTTGCCGAGGAGGGCGGGCTGGGGAGGGCTCGGGCGGTGTTCGGGGCCGAGCTGCCGGAGATCCTGAAGGAGCTGGGTGAGGAGTTGGTGGCGTGAAGCCATCGCAAGAACTTCCGGGCGACTGGAAGTGGTGCAACCCAGCCGAGGTCGCGAGTCCCGAGAGGAACGCCCTCGCGATCGGGCCTTTCGGGAGCAACCTCAGGGTGGAGGACTATCGGGATGAAGGCATCCCTCTGGTCTTCGTCCGCAACATCCGGGCAGAGGACTTCGAGGGGCTGGATCGCAAGTTCGTCTCGCCGGCCAAGGCTGAGGAACTTCGTTCGCACATCGTGCAGGGTGGCGACGTGCTCGTGACCAAGATGGGCGATCCTCCCGGAGATTCAGCCCTGTATCCGAGAAGGTTGCCCGCGGCTGTCATCACCGCGGATTGCATCAAGTGGCGAGTCGCCAGCCCGAACGTCCCGGAGTTTTTCGTGTACGCGATACGAAGTCCGCAGGTCAAGGGTCAGATCGTCAATCAGACCCGTGGTGTAGCCCAAAGGAAGGTGAGTCTGGGGCGGTTCAAGGCCATGTGGATGCCGGTGGCCCCACCCGACGAGCAGCGCCAGATCGTCCAGGCCATCGAGACCCACTTCACCCGTCTCGACGCCGCCGTCGCCAACCTGGAGCGGGCGCGGGCGAACCTGAAGCGGTACCGCGCCTCCGTCCTCCAGGCCGCCGTCGAAGGCCGGCTGGTGCCCACCGAGGCCGCGCTCGCCCGCCGCGAGGGCCGCCCCTACGAGCCCGCCTCCGTGCTCCTCGAGCGCATCCTCGCCGAGCGCCGCCGCCGCTGGGGAGAGGCCGAGCTCGAGAAGCTCCGCGCCAAGGGCAAGGAGCCGAAGGGGGACGGGTGGAAGAAGAAGTACAAGGAGCCGGCGCCGCCGGACGTGGAGGGGTTGCCGGAGTTGCCGGAGGGGTGGTGCTGGGCAACGGTGGACCAGCTTGCCGTGGTGAGCGGAGGGCTTACCAAGAACGCCAGGAGATCCACGCTCCCTCGGAAAGTGCCGTATTTGCGGGTAGCCAATGTCTACGCAGACCGACTTGAGCTGGATGAGGTCAAGGAGATCGGGGTAAGGGACGAAGAAGAGCTCCGGAAGGTGCTGCTCGAACCCGACGACCTGCTCGTCGTCGAGGGTAACGGGAGCCCTAGCCAGATTGGGCGCGTTGCCCTGTGGGACGGGTCGATCGACTCCTGCGCTCATCAGAACCACCTCATCAAGGCGCGTTTCCTCGTCGGCGGGCTGAGCAGATGGTCTCTGATGTGGCTCCTGTCGCCGAGCGGTCGGGAGTGCATCCGGAAGGTCGCCAGCTCCACATCCGGCCTGTACAACCTCAGCCTCTCTAAGGTCCGGTCGCTACCGACGCCGTTGCCGCCGTTTGACGAGCTAGAGACTGCCGTCGAGATGGTGGATGCACTCCTGAGCGAGGAGGACCATGTGGAAGCAGCGCTGAGAAACTTGGGGCTGAAGACCAGCAGACTCACTAAGGCGATCTTGAAGTCCGCTTTCGAGGGCCGCCTCTTGGAGGATGACCGCCGATGACCGGCCGACCGAGACACCTTGGCTTCTTGCCTGCCGCCGAGCGGGTACTTGAGGAAATCGGTAGGCCGATCCACTACCGCGAGATCACCCAGCAGGCGCTCGAAAAAGGCTGGATCGTGACCCAGGGAAGTACCCCGGAGGCGACCCTCTACGCCCAGATCGCGATGCAGATGAAGCGGAAGGGTGACGAATCGACCTTCGTCAGAACGGACCCTGGAGTCGTCGGGTTGCGCAAGTGGCTCAAGGACGGGACCCTCACGGCCGAAGACTTGGAGGGGCCGAAGGTCTTCACCGCCCACTACATGACCTACGACGAGGTTTGGGCCGTCCTGCCGGTCTGGGAGGGCGAGCAGAGGTCGCTCATCACCGGCGCCAACAGCCTGATCTCGACGCTCAAGGGGGACCCCCCCAGGAGCCGCAGGACTGGACCGACCCGGACCAGTGGATCGAGGAGCGGCTGGAGGGCGAGGTCATGATGCTCTCCCGGAAGACCTGGCTCGACAGTGGCCGGAAGGTCAACCCCCGGTACATGCACCATCACTGGAGGTTCTCCACGCACCATCGCCTTCTTGAGGAGGACGCCCAGGGCCGCATGCGCCTCACGAAGCGTGGAGGGAACTTCCGGCGCCATGCTGCTGGCGAGGTGGTGCAGGAGATCGACGAGAAGGAGGGGCTCCTAAAGGTGCTGACCCTTGTCTCCGAGCTGGGTCCTGCCGCTCGGTCGGATCTGCTGGAGCCGTTCGGCACTTACGTTCGGTCCGAGAGCAAGATTCAGAGCGACGAGGCCATCAAGAGGATTCTCTGGTCTCGCCTTAGGAATCTCGTCGATCGGGGTCTTGTCAGCAAGGTCGGCAACGCCTACGAGATCACCCAGGGGGGCCTTGCCTACGTTCAGGAGGTCATCGGCGAGGTGACCCTCGATCAGCGGATTCGCCAGCTACTGACGGATCAGAAGAACCAGGTTCGGGGCCAGATCCATGACCTATTGGCCGAGATGGACCCCATCGCGTTCGAGCATCTGGTGAAGCGCCTGCTCGAGGAGCTGGGCTACGAGGAGGTCGAGGTGACCGCCCCGGCGGGCGACATGGAAGTGGATGTCGTGGCGCGCATCGACATGGGGATCACGTCGGTCCGCGAGGTAGTTCAGGTCAAGCGCATGAAGTCCAACATCTCGCGCAAGATCCTCGATCGGCTCCGGGGAGTGCTCCACCGGTTCGACGCGGTCCGCGGCACGATCATCACCACCGGAGGCTTCACCAAGGGCACGCTGGAAGCCGCCTTCGAGCGGGGCGCGGCGCCGATCACGCTGATCGATGGAGATCGGCTGCTCGAGCTCCTGACCGAGCACTCGATGGGCGTGAACAAGAAGAAGGCTGAGATCTGGGAGCTGGACCCTGACGTTTTCGCCGGCCTGCTCCCCGACGACGAGGAAGCGCCGGACGCCGAATCGTAGAGAGGACGTTACGATGTTGGGCCGGAGCCGGGTCATGATGGATCTTCTCGCTGAGCGCCGCCGCCAGATCGTTACCGCTTGCGTGCGCCACGGCGTGACGCGCCTGGAGGTCTTCGGCTCCGCGGCGAGGGGCGACTTCGACCCGGCGACGAGTGACGTCGATCTGATCGTCGAGCTCGGCCCCATGGACCTCCACGCCCGGGTCGATGCGTACTTCGGCCTCCTCGACGAGCTCCGGGAGATTTTGGGCACCGAGGTCGACCTGGTGCTGGTAGATGCGATCAAGGACCGCTACCTCGCGGCCGAGATCGAGCGCACCAAGCAGGTCCTGTACGCGGCGTGAGCCGGAGGCGCGCGGGCGTGTCGAGGGTTTCGGTCGGGCTCATCACGTAGACTCTTTCCAACGAACCGGAGATCAGGCCAGTGACCCTCCGCCACACCATCCGGCTCCGAGGCCCGCGAGCAGCGGGTGCTCGCATCTCCGGCGCGACCCTCAAGACGCTCGCCACCGTTCTTGTGGACGGGTGTCGCCGCTCGCTGCGCCTCCACGTCGACGGCAAGAGCCAGGCCCGGGGTCCGGTTCCGGAGTGGCTGGATCGTGCTGGGGACTTCGACATCGTCGGGCTCTCTGAAGGAAGCACCGTCCTCGAGATCGAGGCACGCCCTCTGCTGGAGGCGGCGCCGGAGGTATTCCAGCAGGGCAACTTCCTTTTCGAGCTCGACACGGGTCGTACCTGTCTGGATCTGTTCGAGGACGGCCTGGCCAGAGCGCTCGCGGGGGATGCAGAGAGCGACCAGTACGATCAAGGTCTCCTTCGGCACTTCAGCGAGTTCAAGAAGATCCTGGCCAGAGGCTTCGACAGCATCGAGCTGTCTGACTCGAACGGTCATCCGAAGCGCCGCACCGAAGTCACGGCATCACGGTTGAGTCGAGTCGACGAGCTCCTTCGACATACCCCTCCGAGCCAGCACGTACGAGTGTCGGGCCGCCTAGACACCATCCGGCACAGCGACCGGATGTTCCACCTCGTGCTCAGTACTGGCGAGAGACTCAAGGGCATCGCTGAGGGGGTTGGTACCGAGGACCTGGCCGACTGCTGGGGCCAGGAGGTCGTGCTTTCTGGTGTGGCCGTCTTCCGGCCCTCGGGATCCGTTCGTCAGGTCGAAGCCGGCAGGATCGAGCGCATAGAACAGACGGCCTCGATCTGGTCGAAGATGCCGATCCCGCTGTTTTCGGGCCTTGATGCAAGCGGGCTGCACCGTGCTCAGGGCCCAAGGTCGGGTCTCAACGCCATTGTTGGTCGATGGCCCGGTGACGAGTCCGATTCGCAGGTAGCCGAAGCGCTGAGTGACCTTTCGTGAGCTCCTCAGAGAGCCTGCTGCTGCTGGACACGAACGTCGTCGTTCACCTCCTCCGGGACAACTCCCTGGGCCGATCCATCGATTCTCGATTCGACCTGCGGAACCGGCCGGAGCGGCCACTCGTTTCGGTCGTGACCGTCGGCGAGCTCTTGGCCCTGGCGGAGAAGCTGGGCTGGGGCCTGAAGAAGAAGGCCCGACTTCAGGAGCTCGTCCGAGAGCTGGTCGTAGTCGATGTCAACAGCCAACCGGTCCTCGAGGCCTACGCTTCCATCGACAGCTTTCTCCGCGGACAAGGCCGTCCGGTAGGGCAGAACGACATGTGGATCGCCGCGACCGCTCGGGCTACGGGTGCAACCCTGGTCACGACGGACAAGGACTTCGATCCGCTGGATCCCCGGTTTCTTCAGCGGTCTTGGATCGATCCCGGGCGCGTCCAATGACCGAGCACGCCCAGCGCCTCGTCCAGAAGCTGTGGTCCTACTGCCACGTCCTGCGCGACGACGGCCTCTCCTACCTGGAGTACCTCGAGCAGCTCACCTACCTGCTGTTCCTGAAGATGGCGGACGAACGGGCCAAGCTCACCGGCGAGGAGCAGCCGGTGCCGGCCGGCTGCCGGTGGTCGGATCTGGCGGCGCCGGAGATGGAGGGGGAGGCGCTCGAGGCGAAGTACCGGGAGGTGCTCCGGGAGCTGGGGCAGGAGGGGGGGATGCTGGGGCTGGTGTTCCGGAAGGCGCAGAACCGGATCCAGGACCCGGCGAAGCTGCGGCGGCTGATCGTGGAGCTCATCGGCAAGGAGGAGTGGATGTCCCTCTCGGCCGATGTCAAGGGCGACGCCTACGAGGGGCTCCTCGAGCGCAACGCCCAGGACACGAAGAGCGGCGCGGGGCAGTACTTCACGCCGCGGCCGCTGATCCAGGCGATGGTCGAGTGCGTGCAGCCGAAGCCGGGGGAGATCGTGGCGGACCCGGCGGCGGGAACCGGGGGCTTCCTGCTGGCGGCCTACGAGTACCTGAGCGACCCGGAGCGGTACTCCCTGGACCGGGAGCAGAAGCGGCACCTGAAGTACGAGGCCCTCCGGGGGGTGGAGCTGGTGGACAGCGTCTCGCGGCTGTGTGCCATGAACCTCCTGCTCCACGGCATCGGCCCAGCCGACGACGAGCGCCGGCCGCCCATCGTGACCGACGACGCTCTGCGTGACGAGCCCTCGGAGCACGCCGACGTGGTGCTCACGAACCCGCCCTTCGGCAAGAAGTCCAGCGTCACCGTCGTAGGCGAGGAGGGGGAGACCAGCCGGCAGACGGTCACCTACAACCGGCCGGACTTCTGGGTCACGACCTCGAACAAGCAGCTGAACTTCGTCCAGCACGTCCGCAACGTGCTGAAGATCCACGGCCGGGCCGCGGTGGTGGTGCCCGACAACGTGCTCTTCGAGGGCGGCGCCGGCGAGAGGGTCCGCCGCAAGCTCCTGGCCGACTGCGACATCCACACCCTGCTCCGCCTCCCCACCGGCATCTTCTACGCCCAGGGGGTCAAGGCCAACGTCCTCTTCTTCGACCGCAAGCCCGCGAGCGAGACGCCGTGGACGAAGGTGCTGTGGGTCTACGACCTCCGCACCAACCAGCACTTCACTCTCAAGACCCAGCGGATGCGCCGGGCCGACCTGGACGACTTCGTCGCCTGCTACCGCCCCGGCGACCGCCCGAGCCGCGAGGCCACCTGGTCCGAGGACGAACTTGACGGCCGCTGGCGCCCCTACGAGTACGAAGACCTCGTCCGCCGCGACAAGGCCAGCCTCGATCTCTTCTGGATCCGGGACGAGAGCCTGGAGGACTCGGCGAACCTGCCGGAGCCGGACGTGCTGGCCGAGGAGATCGCCGAGGATCTGCGGGCGGCGCTGGAGCAGATCGAGGAGGTGCTGGAGGACCTGCGGTCATGAAGAGATCCAGATACACGCGAGAGCCGCTTCCGCCCGACGCTGCCCTATACTCGCCTTGCGAAGGAAGAGGTAGCTCATGCCGTTGACCATGACGAACGATCCCGTCCCCTTGCACACCGACGAGGGCGGGGTGGTGCGTGTGGGGGAGACACGGGTGACACTCGGCCAGGTCGTCCGGGCCTTCCGACAGGGTGCGACACCGGAGGAGATCGCGCTGCGCCATCCGGGGCTGGATCTCGCGGCGGTGTACTCCGCGGTCGCCTACTACCTGAACCATCGCGACGCCGTGGACGGGCACCTCGCCGAGGAGGCCCGGGCCGCGGACGAGGCTCGTGGCCGGTACGCCGAGTCGGTTGCGATGAGTGCGCTGCGGGCGCGACTCGAAGAGCGCCGAGAGCGCGTCTGAGCCTCGACGGTGTTACGCGTCGCGGTGGACGAGAACGTCGACGCGCGGGTGGTGCGTGGTCTCCACGGCGGATTTCCGGTCTGGATCTCGTCACGGTACAGGCCGCGGGGCTCTCGGGCGCGTCCGACCCCGAGGTTCTCGCGTGGGCGGCCTCTGGGGAGCGGGCCCTCCTGACCCACGATGTCAGCACGATGACCGTCTTCGCTGGCGAGCGCCTCGACCGGGGCGAGCCCATGACGGGTCTGGTGCTCCTGCCGCAGGTGGAGGCCGTCGGCCCGATGATCGACGCCCTCGAGGAGCTGTTGCTGGAAAACGAGCCCGAGAGCCTTCGCGACTGCATCTTGTACCTGCGACCCTGACTCGCCGACGCTCGCTGATCGCGTCCTAGCCTCACAGCACCGGTCGAGAAGGACCGCAAGACTCGGGACCGGATTTCAGGACCCGGCGAAGCCCCCCCTCAGCGCTCCCGCGCCGACGGCTCCTCCTCGACCTCGTCTTCACCCCGATCGATCCGGAGGGTAGGGGGGAGGTTTCCGGGGTCGTAGGTCAGGCCGTGGAGGGCGAGCTGGTCGCCGAGGCGGATCTGGATCGAGGTGGTGAGGGCCTCGGCCTGGGCGGCCTGGAACTCGGGGTCGCGGAGGACGAGACGGAGGCTGGAGCCTTCGCCCTCGGGGTCGGCGGCGAGCTGGAGCTCGGCGACGGGGCTCTTCCCGCCCGGGGCGACGAAGCGCCGGCTGCCGTCGCGGCGGCGCTTCCAGCCGGGGTGGTCGGCCGGGATGCGGGCGGCGCCCACGGTGCGCCGGGCCTCGGTCTTGCCGTAGCGGGGCGTGAGGGCGGCCCACTGGAGGTCGACGGCCGTGTGGGGG
>CAJQNK010000120.1 GCA_905479655.1 uncultured bacterium
CCCTTCGGGATTCCCACAGCTCCCACCGTTCCCACAGCGTCTACGGCGAGCGAGAGAGAGAAGAAGAACCAACAACCGACCGACCGGGAGTGTCACCCATGTACCCGGTCTGGAGTGTCACCTATGTCCCCGGCCGCACACGCAACCTCGCACCCCCGGACGAACTCCTGGGAGCAAGCTCAGTCTCAGAGCTTCCTCGATGACTACGTGAAGTCTGGGGCTCCCCAGAGTCGGGTTCGCGACTGCGTCTATACCGAGGTCTTCGAGCCGAACGGCCTTCCTCTGCCTAGCTCGTTCAACGTCTATAACCGAGCTATCGCCGGCACGACTCCTACCGGCGGTGGAGGTAGTCTTCACAAGTTCATCGAACAGCTCGGAGGAAGTCAGATCGGACTCTACGATCTGTCGACCGGAGATGCCGAAGGCACGAATCTGTGCGCCAACGGATGCGACGCCACAGCGAAGGCGATCATCTCCGAACTCAAGGCGTGCCGCGATCAGTTCAACGAGACGTGCACGCTCCAGCAGCTCAACGATCCCTGCAACTTCGACAGCGACTGCTGCCCGGGACTGATCTGCTTCAGCCTCTCCTGTACCGAGGCGATCTAGGCTCTCAGGAGTGGTGGTGCCTGGCGGCGGCTCATTGGTCCGAGTCGCCGCTGGCCGCTGTCTCCTTGGCGCTCGGCGGCACCTCACTCAGCGGGCCCACTCCGCAGGTTGTGCGATCGACCGCCTGCAGGAACAGCCCGCACGCCCCTTCAGGCACGACCCGCTCGTGGCTCTCTGAGCCCTCTTCATCGGCCAGGAATGCAAGCAAGAGGCTCGGGTCTTTCAGCCCCAACTCGGCGTGATCGCAGGGCTCTGGGAGGGGCGTTACTCCCTCGGCTGTCGACCTCCCCACGAAGACACCGCCGCCCGGCGTCGCGCCGGTGAGCGTCAGTGTGACCTTGCCCGGACAGGCTCCGGTGACGGCGAGCCCGGGGTGGGCGACGGCCTGGAAGACAAAAGCGGCACCCGCATCGAAGCCGCCCTCATCGTCGAAGGCAGCGCCCCCGACCACCGTGCCACCTTGAACGCCCACGGCCTCACCAAGCCAATCCTCTCCTCCGTCCGACGACACAAGGCGAGCGACCTCGACCCACTCTCCTCCTAGGCCTCGCTCGAATACATGAAGGGCCCCGGTCCGACCGTCGGTGGGGTTGCTCCTCGGGGCTCCGGCGACTATCCGTCCATCGTCCATCTCGACGGACACTCCGAGGCTGTTCCCATTGTCTGAATCGGCGGTCTGAAGCACTGCCTCCAAGCCCCAGTTGCTCGGTCCCCCGATGTCCCGACCGAACACGTGGAGCGCGCCTGCGTTGGAGTCCTCACCGGGATTGCCAACCACGACGGTGTCGCCTTCGACCGCTACGCCCTCTCCGAAATGCCCATCATCTTCGGGTGCAGGGTCCTTGAGCGAGGCCACCTGGTCCCAGACCCCCTCCGGCCCGCGCCGGAACACCCAGGCCGACCCACCCTGAATCGCAAAGCTGTCATCGCGAGCCGCACCAACAACCATCAAGTCGCCGTCGATATCTAGGCTGTAGCCGAACTTCGCCTGGCCGTTTGGATCGGAGGCAATGAGCTTCTGAACGTACCTCCACCCCTGCGGCGCAGTCTCGTCACGCTCGTAGGCGAAGACCGCTCCGGTGCCGAAGCCAGCTCCCTCCGAATCGCCTGTGGCTCCGACAGCCAGCGTGTTGCCGTCGATCGCCGGATTCCAGAAGGCGTCGTCGTCAGGATCCTCGTCAGGCGAGACGAACCTCGCTATCGGGGCACACAGACCGGGACCTCCTGCATCTCTCTCGAAGACGAAGACAACCCCGCTCTGGTCGCTACGTGGACCGCCCAGGGCAATCAGATTCCCGTCGATCGCGACCCCGTTGTTGAGATCATCGGTTGGGTCCGGGGACACGAGCTTGGCGACCTCCCCCCACGCGTTGCTGCCCCCGCCGTTCCGCTCGAAGATGTAGCCCCCTCCCTGTCCCGTCGAGTCGCCAACGATCACCAACGTGTCGCCGTCGATGGCGAGGTGTTCCCCGAAGAAGTCCCCGAAGTTCGGGTTGGAAGCGAGGAGCTTCGTCACTTCGACGTAGGGCGGATCTTCGCCCGCCGCGGCTAGCGTACCTGTCAGCAGGAGACCGAGAGCCGCTACCAGTGCCAGCAACAGAGTGGGTCTTAGACGCCGTCGCATGATGAGTCTCCCAGGAGTCGAAATCTAGGATGAGTCTCCATCGTACTCCATGTGACCAGCTTGAGAGCCAGTCCTGGATGCGACCGCCAGCTGGTACGCCCCCGCCCACAGCAGGACCCCCGTCGCCCGGAGCCCTGCCCCACCCATCAACGCCACCCCAACCGCCACCGGCTGTTAGCGGCGGCGTGAAAGCGCGGGATTCTGGCTCTCTGCCCGCGGTTCGAGGCTGACGGGCGCGCCGGGGAAGAGCTGATCGTATTGGCAGCGGACGTAGTCGATGTAGTGGTTTTCGTTCTCGTCTGGCCGGATCGCTTGTAGGACGGCTCGGTAGTAGGCGAGGCATTGGACGGGTCGGCGCTCGGCAGTCGGCGCAAGGTGTCGCCGGAGGGTGGCGAGGCGTATCGCGTGGGCGAGACGGGAGAGCGGGACGCCCTGGGCGTGGAGCTCACGGGCGACGACCCGATCGCCGCGGTGGGCACGCTGCGCGCTGTCGGGGGCGGCGAGGTAGAGGCGCAGGGCCTCGGCGACATACCGGCGGCGCTCAGCGGCCGGCCGAGGGCCGCTTGCGCCGGGAGGCACGCTTCTTGGCATCCTCGCGGGACTCCTTGAGTCGGTAGGACTCGCCCTCGATGTTGACCACCTCGCAGCGGTGGATGAGGCGGTCGACGAGGGTGACGACGGTGGTGGCGTTGGGGAAGACCTCGCCCCATTCGGCGAACGGCTTGTTGGTGGTGATGAGGATCGACTTGTGCTCGTAGCGGCGGGAGACGACCTCGAAGAGCAGATCGGCGTGGCGACTGTCGTAGCTCAGGTAGCCGAGCTCGTCGATGACCAGCAGGAAGGGGCGGGTGAAGAGCGCGAGCTTCCTCTGCAGCGTCCTGGAGGAGTCCTGCTCAGCCAGGGTGTTCAAGAGCTCGGAGGCGGTGAGGAAGCGGGCGGTGGCGCCGCGCAGGACCGCCTGGTGGGCGAGGTTCTTGGCGAGCAGCGTCTTGCCGACGCCGTTCGGTCCGACGAGGACGAGGTTGCGGCCCCGGTCGAGCCAGGCGAAGCGAAGCAGCTCCTCGATCTGCTCCCGGTCGATCTTCTTCGGCCAGCTCCAGTCGTAGTCGGCGAGTGGCTTGAAGGTCCCCAGCCGGGCCCGCTGCAAGCGACGCTCGAGCCCGCGCCGGGCGCGTTCGGTCTCCTCCCAGGCGAGCAGCGAAGCGAGCCATGGCTCCTGCTCGACCTCGTCCCAGTGGTTCAGTAGGCCGTAGAGCTTCAGAGTTTCGGCCCGCTCCTTGAGCTCGGCGGTCATCGTTGGGTCTCCTCTTGTTCGTCTTCGTCCAGCGAGTCGTAGTCGGCGAGCGGGTGCGGGGTGACCACCAGGTCGCGGACCTTCGGATCGTCGGGCAGCTCGACGGCGATCGCTGGCGGCTGGCCTCGACTCTGTCGCCGGCGATCGAGCAGGAAGCGGACGCTCGCCGGGTGCGGGGAGCCTCGCTCCAGAGCTTCGGCCACCGCTGCCTCGAGCTCGCGCGGCCCCACTTCGGCCAGCATCTCGAGCAGGCGCGAGACCGCGCTGCCCAGCCGGTGCTGACGCCGGCCGAGGGCCGAGAGCAGCGCCTCGGCCGACGGCACGGCACGCAGCAACCGGTCCTGCTCGCGGCTGCGGCGAGCCTGGCGCTTCGTTCTCTCGAGCGCGGCGAGATGCTCCGGCTCTTCGATCCGCTGGCCCCGGTCCCAGGAGCGGCGGTGCTCGGCGATGAGCTCGTGACGATCGAAGATCCGGACCCGCTCGACCTCGGCGGCGATCTGGAGCGCTCGGCCGACCCGGTCGTGGGGGATCGAGTAGCGGTTGGCGTCGAAGCGCAAGTAGGGCGAGCGACGCGCCGCCGTCTCGATCCATTCGTGACACG
>CAJQNK010000121.1 GCA_905479655.1 uncultured bacterium
CAGTATCCGCCAAGGACCAGTTCCTCGGCGTCGATGGGTCCGCGGTCAAAGTAGGCGATCTCGACCGGGTGGGCCGAATCGGTGAAATCGAGCACCGACAGGCCACCCTGGTACCAGGCCTGAGCGAAGATATCGCGTCCCGGTACCGGGACGATGGAACCGTTGTGCGCCACGCAGTTCTCCTGCTCCAACTGCGGCGCCGGCAGCTTGTAGTGGCTACGGAACTCGAGCTTGCCGTCGACAATGTCGTAGATCGCGTTAGCGCCCCAGGTGAGCGGGTCGTAGGCACGGCAGCGCGGCCGAGCACCGCCACCCCACTCGTCAGTAAAGATGACCTTCGTGCCGTCGTTGTTGAAGGTCGCCGAGTGCCAGTAGGCGAAGCCGTCGTCGACGACCTCGTCGATCCGCTGCGGGTTCAGCGGGTCGGAGACGTCGAACAGGATGCCGTTGCCCGAGCAGGCGCCGGCGGCGATGCCGCGCTCGGGGAACACCGTGATGTCGTGGCAGTGGTCGGTGCGGTTGGTCTTCTGGGTGTCGTCGCCGTGGTCGCCGCCGCGCCACAGGCCGGCCAGAACGCCCTCCTCGGGATCGGCGAAGACGGCCGGGCTGCCGACGATGCGCGCCTCGGAGGGCCGGTCGACCGGGATCTCGACGACGTCGATGCGGAAGAGAGCCGTGCGCTCGTCGCCCGGGGACTCGTCGATGCAGCCGGGCAGCTCCTCCTCCTCGCGCACGGAGCTGGTCCCGGAGTTGTAGACGACGATCGTGTCCTCGTCGCCGTGCCCCTCCATGTGCGGACCCGCGACGACGGAGTGGGTGTGCGAGCCGCGGCAGGTCTGGACGGCGCCGACCTGCACCGGGCGGCTGAGGTCGCTGATGTCGAAGATGCGGAGCCCCCGAAACCGCTCCTCGCTGACGTCCGTCGCGACCCCCTCGAGCCCGCAGTCGACGCGGCCGCGGGTCTGCTCGACGGAGAGGATGAGCAGGTCGCCCACGATCGAGACGTCGCCCTGTCCGCCCGGGCAGACGACGGAGCTCATCAGCTCCGGCCCGTCGTCGGCCAGCCGGTAGACGTTGAAGCCGTGGTAGTTGCCCGCGACCAGCACGTCGCCCGCGAAGGCCATGTCGGTGTTGGCGAAGCTCAGCAGGGGCGAGCGGGAGCGCTCGTCCGGGTCGTCGTCGTCCTCTTCCTCGCCGGCCTGTCCGTCGGTCTCCTCACCGGTGTCCTCACCGGCATCCTCGTGGGCCGCTTCAGCGGCGTCCTCGCGGGCCTCCTCGGCGGCCTCCGTCCCGGCCGTCGGCTCCTGCAGACGCTTCGGTGGCAGACCGGCCGGGTTGCGGGGATCGAAGAACCCGGCCGGCTTGGGCAGCGAGGCGACGAGCTCGAGGTTCGACAGGGCCTGCCCCGCGTCCCGCAAGCCGGGCGCCAGGGCCGCGCGCGGGTCGGTGGAGAGCCCGACCAGCAGCCGGTTCATGCGCTCGATCTCGGCGGTCTGGTCGTTGGTGACGTCGGTGGTGAACTCGAACAGCACCGGATCGTAGGCCGAGCCCGGCTGGTCGAGAAGCTCCTCGACCATCTCCAACGCGCCCTCGTGGTGGGCGATCATCAGCTTCAGGAACATCTGGTCGAAGGCCGTGCCGTCCGACTCCGCGAGCTCGGCCATCTGCTCCGGCGTCGCCATGCCGGCCATCGTGTGGTCGGTGTGCATCGCCTCGTGGGCGGTGGGGTCCGGCACGGTCTCGCCGCGCTCGCGCAGCCACCGCTGCATGAACTCGATCTCGTCTCCCTGTGAGGCCTCGATCCGCCCGGCTGCGTCGACGAGCTCGGGCCGGTTGGTGCGGTCAGCCACCAGCGCGGCCATCTCGAGGGCCTGGTGGTGGTGCGGGATCATGTCCTGCAGGAAGCGCGCGTCGTCCGCCGAGTGGCTCGTGTCGGCGATCTCGATCGCCTCGTCGGCACTCAGCTCGCGCGCCGGTTCACCCGGAGCGCCCGGATGGACGATCGGCACCTGGGCCCAGGCCGGGGCCGCCAGAGCGATCACCAGGGCGCACGCGCAGGCGCCGTGGAGCGGCCGAACGAAGAGATCGGGAGTCGCGTTCATGAGCGGGTTCCTCCGCTGAGACTGAATTCGGTTGGTTCGGGAAGGCAGAGAGTATCGCGAACCGGGGAAAGGCCGGTGTAACGAGACCGAGCCCGCCGTCGCCGGTCTTCCGCGAATCGAATCGATGCGGGGTCGGGGAGGTCGGAAGGCGAAGTCGCCGGCACCGAAGGCCCACCCGGGTCGGCCAGACAAAGGGAGACAGCGATGAATCGAGATCTCGGCTTCTTGCGTCCCGTCGCGCGGCCCTCCGCCGCTCGGACCCGGGGTCCCGCGTGCGACCGCTGCAACGGCGTCGCCACCTTCACCCGGGTGGAGCACAACCAGGGCGAACCGGACCACCTCCACTGGTGCGGCGGCTGCGACGTCTGGTTCCGTTCGACCCCCTGCCTCGAGCCGGCGGCCGCGCGGGCCGCCGGAGCCACCGTCCCCGATCTCGTCTCCCTGAGACTCTCGGAGCTGTTCGCCTCCTGGGACGGCCTCGACGTCGGCAGCCGGAGAGCATGAACGCGGTGGCTCGGAGGCTGCCGGAGTGAAGCCCCCGGCGCCGCGCGAGGAGCCGATATGCTCGCGGGGCCGCCCGGCGGGCGGACTCCCATGGCCGCGCGCGACCCCCAACCCCGGTACTTCGAGACGCCGGACGCGTTCCGGCGCTGGCTCGACGACCACTACCGGACGGAGGACGTTCTGTGGGTCGGCTTCAAGAAGAAGGGGACGGGGCTGCCCAGCATCACCTGGCCCGAGTCGGTGGCCGAGGCGCTCTGCTTCGGCTGGATCGACGGACTGCGCAAGCGGATCGACGACGAGAGCTACACGATCCGCTTCACGCCGCGGCGACCGGGCAGCCGCTGGAGCGCGGTCAACATCCGTCGGATCCGTGGGCTGATCGACGACGGCAGGGTGCGGCCGGCCGGGCTCGCCGCCTTCGAGGAGCGGAGTGTGAACCGGTCGAGGACCTACTCGTACGAGCAGCGGCACGAGGCCCGGCTGGATGACGACCTCCAGGCGCGATTCGAGGCCGAGAGCGACGCGTGGAAGGGCTTCCAGAGCGAGCCGCCCGGCTACCGCGAGACGGCGATCTTCTGGGTGATGAGCGCCAAGAGGCCCGAGACCCGGGAGCGGCGCCTGGGCATCCTCGTCCAGTGCTCTGCGGAGGGCGAGCGCATCCCGCCGCTGCGCCGCCGATGACCCTCTACCTGATCAACCTCCTGGGTGTCGGCGTCTTCGCGGCCAGCGGCGCCCTGGCGGCCGGGCGCAAGGGGATGGACTGGATGGGGGTCGTGGTGCTGGCGGTGGTCACGGCGCTGGGGGGCGGGACGATCCGCGACGTGCTTCTCGACCGCCACCCGGTCTTCTGGGTCCGGGAGACGGCGTACCTGTGGGCGGCGCTCGTCGCGGCCTGCCTGACCCTCGTCTGGGTGCGGTTCCGCCAGCCGCCGCGGCGGGCGCTCCTGATCGCCGACGGTCTCGGGCTGGCCCTGTTCTCGATCAGCGGGGCGCAGGTGGCCGAGGCGCAGGGGCTCTCCGGCATCGTCGTGGTGGTCATGGGGACGTTCACCGGCGTGGCCGGCGGGGTGGTTCGCGACGTCCTGAGCGCCGAGGTCCCGCTCCTCTTCCGCTCCACGCAGCCGCTCTACGCCACGGCGGCGATCGCCGGGGTCTCCGCCTATCTCGGCCTCCAGTGGGCGGGGGTCGACCGGCTGACGGCGTCACTCGTTGCGATGGCTCTCATCGCGGCCCTCCGCTTCACCGCGATCCTGCTGCGGCTCGGACTGCCCACCTTCCGCGTGCCGGAGGAGTCGGGCGCTTCTCCCGAGTCGGGCGCTCCTGCAGAGTCGACCGACCGGTGAGTCGCCGACCCGGCGGCGCGAAGGTCTCCGAGGGCGTCGGACGGAGCCAGGGGCTGTTCCCCTCGCCGGGGTCTCGTGGCGCCGCTGCCGGTAAGCTCGAGCTCGGCGTCGGACACGGAGGAAGAGGCGGATGACGATCATCGACCGGAAAGCGCCCGTCCTGGTCACGGGAGCGACCGGCTACGTCGCGGGCTGGTTGGTCAAGCGGTTGCTCGACGAGGGACACACCGTCCACGCGGCCGTCAGGGACCCCGGGAACGAGGGGAAGCTGCGGCACCTGAACGCGCTGGCATCGGAGGCCCCGGGCTCGATCCGCTACTTCGCGGCCGATCTGCTGGCTCCCGGCTCCTACGCCGAGGCGATGGCGGGGTGCGAGCTGGTCTTCCACACCGCGTCTCCGTTCATCGCCGGCGTCGACGACCCCGTGAAGGAGCTCGTCGAGCCCGCCCGGCAGGGCACCCGCAACGTCTTGGAGCAGGCCGACGCGACCCCCTCGGTGAAGAGGGTCGTGGTCACCAGCAGCTGCGCCGCCATCTACGGCGACAACGCCGACCTGGAAGAGACGCCGGAGGGCGTCTTCACCGAGGAGGTCTGGAACACGAGTTCGTCGGTGGAGCACCAGGCGTACTCGTACTCGAAGACCGTGGCCGAGCGCGCGGCCTGGGAGATCCACGATCGTCAGGACCGCTGGGACCTGGTGACGGTCAACCCCAGCCTCGTCCTGGGCCCGGGGCTACGTCCGGACAGCACCTCCGAGAGCTTCCGGATCATGAAGCAGTTCGGCGACGGCACGCTGAAGACCGGGGTACCTCGCTGCGGCTTCGGGGTGGTCGACGTCCGCGACCTCGGCGAGGCCCACTACCGGGCGGGTTTCACGCCCGAGGCCAGCGGCCGCTACATCGTCTCCGGCCACGACACGGACCTCGCCGACCTGGCCGTCCCGCTGCGCCGGGAGTTCGGGGACCGCTTTCCCTTCCCGCGGCGGAGCCTGCCGAAGGCGCTGGTCTGGCTGGTCGGCCCCCTGCTCAATAAGACGCTGACCCGGCAGTTCGTCAGCCGGAACATCGGCCTTCCCTGGCGGGCCGACAACGGCAAGGGCAAACGTGAGCTCGGCCTCGAGTACCGGCCGCTCGAGGATACGGTCGTCGACTTCTTCCGCCAGATGGTGGAGAACGGAGTCTTCGACGAGCGCCCGAGATAGGTCAGGCTAAGCCCTGCGCCCCTGTCCCAGAATCACGCCGGCCAGCACGAGTCCGCCGCCCAGGGCCACGAACGGTCCGAACGGCTCGCCGAGGAGCGGCACGGCGAGGGCCATCGTCGCGATCGGCTCGAGGTAGAGGTAGAGGCCGGCCCGCGAGGCGCCGAGCGAGGCGACCCCCTCGTGCCAGAACCACTGTCCGAGGGCGAGACCGGGGATGGCCAGGTAGAGGAGCGCCAGGAGGCCGCGAGGGGAGAGAGCGCGCACGGCGTCGAGGTCCGCCGAGGCGACGAAGAGGACGGCGGTCAGCGCCGTGGCGACGAGCAGGACAGCGAACGTGACGGCGAGGGGGTGACGCCGGCGGACGAGGTTGCGGGTGGCCACGGCGTAGAGGGCCCAGGTGTGGGCCGAGGCGAGAACCAACCAGTCGCCGCCGCTGCGCAGCCAGCCCAGGCTCGCGAGGTCGCCGCGCGACACCAGGAGGACGATCCCCAGCGTCGCGACGGCGATCCCGGCGACGCCGGCGCGGCCGATCCGCTCCCCGAGGAAGAGGAACGAGAGCACGGCCAGGGCGAGCGGGGAGACGGAGATCAGCCACCCGGTGTTGGTCGCCGTCGTGGTGACGAGGCCCGCGATCTGCACCAGGAAGTGCAACGCGAGGATCGTGCCGCCCACGAGGAGCGCGGGGAGGTCTTCGCGGGTGAACCGGAGCGCCACCCGCTTCCCGAGCAGGAGCGCGCCCAGGAACGGCAGGCCGATGGCGAGCCGGAGCCCCAGGACTTCCACCGGCCCGAGCTCCGCCACCAGGATCTTCGTGGCGACGAAGGTCCAGCCCCAGATGACGACCGCGAGGAGGAGCATCGCTCGAGGCAGGGTGGTGGGGACTCCCGTCGAGTCGCGGCTGGTTCCCTGCGTCCGCACGCGCGCCACGGAGCGCAGGGTAGCAAGCTCTCGCGCCGGGTTCCGCCCGGCGGGCGCTCAGTGTGCCTGCGTCCGCCCCGAGACGCGTCGCTTCGCGCGGGGCGGCCCTCTGCGCTTCGCCTGCCGCTCTCCGGCCTCGAGCCCCGGGTGGAGCGGGCGTGACTCCTCCCCGAGGGGCACGGGCCCGACCTCGAACGCCAGGGACGCCCACCAGCTTTCCCAGTCGGCGTCCGTGTCGGGCTGCGCCGGCTCCATGTGGACGACGCGGACGAGCCATGCGCCGGACCTGTCGAGCGCGATCCGAAGCCCTCCGTCGACCGGCGTGCGCCACGAGGCGACCGCGTCGGGGGAGCCCTTCGCCAGAGCGTCGACGCGCGCGCCCGCGAGCGGACGGCCGTCGAAGAGGAGGCGAACGGCGACCTCCCGGCCGACCGCCAGCCGGTCGAGGCGGCTCTCCAGGACGAGCTCGAGCCGGCAGCCGAGGCGCCCGGGTGGCGCCGGGGCCTCGTCGCCCGCACCCGAGACGACGACGAGCGCCTTGGCGCACCGTGAGTAGAGCTCGCGCCCCGGTTCGCCGACCTCGCCCCGCTCGCGACGGGCCTCGCTCACCCGCTCGAGGCCCTCCCGGGCGAGGTGCCGCTCGAAGGTGGCGGCCGGGAGCTCGAGCCGAGCCCGGGTGCTCTCGTAGAGCAGCATGACGGGACCGGCTTCGGCGGGCCGGAGGAAGCCGGCGGGTCGTGCGCCGTCGAGGCCGGGCAGGGGCCTCTCGGAGCCACTCGGGTCGACGGCCACCAGCCGACGGATGCGGCGAGGATTGCGAGCGACGGTCTCGCCCCGGAACGCCTCGCCGACGCGGAGGTGGACCTCGATCGGGTGATCGACCGTCGGGGAGAAGGTCGCGGGCTCGATCCAGACGTCATGGGCCCGCGCGGGTACGGCGAAGACGGCGAAGGCGGCGAAGACGAGCGCCGGCAGCAGGGTGGGGTGCAGGCCTGATCGGGTCAAGGTGGGGCTCCTCGTCGAGGCGGGGGCGCAGCCGGGGCCTGCCCCGGTTTCGGAGGTCGCGGGCGACAGGGTTCGATGAACGGGCCGGACGACGCGGCCGTCCACCGGCGCAGGGCCCGGGCGGACGGCCGGACGCGGTACGGGCCTACTTCTCGCCGATTCCGTTGAGGGCGTTGGGCGAGCCGGGGACGGGGTCCCGCAGGTAGGGGAAGGTCTCGTCGAACTGCGCCGGCTCGACGAGCGCACCGTCGGTGAAGGGCAGCAGGCCCGACGGGGCGTCCTCCGGGGCGCACAGGCCCAGGCTGGGATCGTGGCACAGCAGACCCATGGCGACGCGCAGCTCGATGTCCACCACGTCGTCACCGGGGCGACGGCCGTTGGGGAACCCGGCGAGATCTCCGCCGATCACGCCGAGACGGTTCTGGGACGCGGCGGGCACCGGTTCGATCGCGGTGTTGAGGCGCTGCATCTCCCCGAAACCCAGGGCGTTCACGCCCGTGATGCCGGTGACGAAGGTGGCGAGCAGGTCATTGCGCGGGAAGTTGTTCGGCGCCTCGGTGCCGAAGAGCAGCTCGAGGAGCTCTGGCAGGGTCGGATTCGTGACGTAGAGGGCGAACTGCCCGTCGTCGACCGGCCGGCTGGAGTTGAACTTGTCCTTGTCGGGCAGCCCGATGACGACCTCGTTGACCAGCGGCATGCCGAGGCGCGAGACCTGGACCCGCTGCTGGTTCACCCGCTCGGGCTGCTCGAACGTCGGCACGGTCTCGAGGATCCGCTTCTCGGGCAGGCTGGCGGTCATCCAGATGCCGATGACGTCGCCCTGGCCCTCGGTCAGGCACTCCCGGGGTACCTCGAGGGCGAAGGTGGTGATGTTCTTGAACTCGGTGGCGGAGCGCTCGCCGTCCTCGTCGCCCACCGGGTCGCCGACGTTGACCAGGTCGAAGACCTCGCCCAGGTTGACCTGGAATCCCTCCTTGCGCTGGCCCACGAACATCCGGCCGTTGGCGCAGTCGGGGATCTTGACGTCGTAGACGAACTGCGCGGCGTAGCCGGCGTAGTCGGGGATCGACTTCGTGCCGATGTTGTCGGAGGGCTTGGCGAAGCGCTTGGCGCCGGTCGCGGCGTCGGAGAGGAGCTTCAGGGACGTGCCGCGGACGAGGCGGACCTCGTACTCCTCGCTGATGTTGAGGTTCGGGTCGTCCAACGGCGGGAAGAGCGTGCCGATCGCGCCGATGTTCTTCAGCGCCACCGGAACGGTGGCTTCGCCGACGCCGATGGCCAGGGACTTGAGGGTCGGGATCACCCGCATCTCGAAGCTCAGGTCCGGCTGGCTGTCGCCGTCGTTGTCGACGTGGATCGAGTAGAGCGCCTGGGGGTCCAGGTCGAAGTAGTTCGGGCCTCCGTAGGCGTCCTGCAGCGGCAGGTAGTTGGAGAGCAGGGTGACGTACCCCTCGCGGCCGGCCTCGTAGCTGCGGAAGGCGTAGAGGTCCGTGCCGTCGACCTTGGGATGCTCGGTGACGAAGGGCGCCTCGCGATGGCTGGAGGCGGCGGAGGGTGTTGCGAGCCCGGCGCCGACGAGGGCGGCGAGCAGGCAGGCAACGGTGACGGTTCGGCGATGGCGCATGGTGGTTCTCCCTTGGAATCGGGTCGTTGAGGCCGCCATCGGGACGAGGGCGGGTTGTCTCGTGCGGGTCGACCGGGCCGGGCCGGGCGGCTCTGCTAGAGTCCTCCCAGGCCCCTCGAAAAGGGTGAAACGAAGGTCGTCCCGCGGCATGATCGAAAGGCTATGGGCGGTCCCGACGGCAAGTCCTCAAGCCCCGTTCAAGGGGATCTCAAAGAAGGCTCAAAGGGATTGAGCCTCGGCGAGACGCGACGCACCTTCGTCTTCGGTCCGTTCGAGCTCGATCCGAGCCAGCGGCTCCTCGAGCGTCGCGGCGAGCCGGTGTCGCTGACGCCGAAGGCCCTCGAGACCCTGTGCCTGCTGGTCGAGCGCCGCGGCGAGTTGGTGACCCGCGAGGAGCTGCTCACGACGGTCTGGCCGGATCTGGCGGTGGAGGAGGCCGTCCTGTCGCAGAACGTGTACACCCTGCGCAAGCTTCTCGGCGGAGAGACCGGGGGCCCGCTCATCGAGACCGTACCCCGGAGGGGTTACCGCTTCGCGGCCACGGTGGAGGTCCGGCGCCGGGATCCGGGGCCGATCGAGGGCCTCGGCATCCTCCGCTTCACCGCCATCGGTGAGGGGGAGGAGGCGGCCGTGCTGGGCGAGGCGATCGCCGACCTGCTCGCGAGTCGCCTCGGCAAGCTCGGGCGGTTGACGGTGCGGGTCGCGAGTCTCCCTGCGGGCGGCGGTCCTCGGGAGGCCGTCCACACCGGGCAACGACTGGGTGTCGAGGCGATCGTCGACGGCACCGTCCTCCAGGCGGGCGACCGCCTGCGGCTGACAGCCCGCCTCACCTCGGTCGCCAGCGGGGCGCGGGTCTGGACCGAGAGCTTCGATATCGCGGTGACCGACCTGCTCGACATGCAGGACGCCATCGCGGAGAGGTTGGCAAAGGCCCTGCGGCTCGAGCTGACGGCCGGCGAGAGGCGAACGTTGACCCAGCGCGGTACGGTCGATCCGGACGCCTATCGGGCCTACGCCAAGGGCCGCTTCTTCTGGAGTCGGAGGACCGCGGTGGGGCTGCGGCGGGCGGCGGACTCCTACGCGGAGGCGATCCGCATCGACCCGGGCTACGCACTGGCCCACGCCGGCCTGGCGGACGCCTACTCGGTCATGCCGCTGTTCGGAGACGTGTCGCCCCGCGAGGCCCATCCGCGGGCGAAGGCGGAGGCGCGCCGCGCCCTGGAGCTCGACCCCCGGTCGGCCGAAGCCCACAGCTCCATGGCCTACAGCCGGTTCATCTTCGACTGGGACTGGAAGCGAGCGGAGGAGGCCTTCGCCGAGGCCATCGCGCTCGACCCCGGTTACGCCACCGCGCGGCAGTGGTACGCCTATCTCCTGGCCTCGCGCGATCGTCACCACGAGGCCCGCGAGCAGGCGCGGGCGGCGCTGCGCGCCGAGCCGCTGTCGCTGGTCATCAACGCCGACCTCGGGTTCGTCCTCTACTTCGGCCGCCGGTTCGACGAGGCCGGCGAGCACTTTCTCGAGGCCCTCGAGCTCGACCCCTCCTTCGCCTACGGCCACTTCGGGCTCTCCCTCGTCGAGGCCGCCCGAGGCCGGATCGACGAGGCGGTGTCGGAGGCGCGGAAGGCCGTGACCCTGGCCCCGGAGAGCTCGTTGATGAGGGCGGGGATGGGCTACGGCCTCGCCCTCGCCGGGGATGTCGAGGAAGCCCGAGCCGTCGTCCGCTCGCTCGAGTCGGTGCCCGCCGGAATGTACGTTCCGGCGGGATGTGTGGGGCTCGTCCAGCTCGGCCTCGGCGACGCCGGAGCCGCGCTCGAGGCCTGGCGACGAGCCGTCGAGGAGCGCTCCCGATTCGTCCTGTTCTTCAGGGTGTGGCCGGTCTTCGACCCGTTGCGCGACGACCCCCGGTTCGGGAACCTCGCGCGACGGGTCCTCTGAGACCTCCTCGACCCGGCGGCGGACGTCACTTCGGCACCCCCGGCCGCTCCGGGACGGTCAGCCCGGTCGCCGCCGCCCCGATCACGCCGCCGCAGATGCGGCCCCCGGAGTCGAGGATCATGGCGCTGCGGATGTCGTGGATCTCGTTCCAGCCGTGATCGCGGTCGGTGACCCAGTCCCCGGTCAGGCAGACGCAGGAACCCACCTCGGCGACGTCCGGGATGATGTCGGTGGGGTCGCCGGCGGCATCGATCGCGGCGCCGATGGCCTTGCCGACGTACTCGCCGATCTCCGTGGCGACGGCGGTGATGACGGCGGCCACGATGAGGGCGACGATCGCGGCCACGATGACACAGAGCAGCCAGAAGATCCCCGCCGCGGCGCAGCCGGCCGCGATCGCGACACCGACGGCGACCCCCGCGGCGCTGCCGGCGACGGCTCCCACGACCGCTCCCACCATCTGCCCGATGCACCCGGCCGTGCCGATGGCGGAGGTGATCTCGCAGTGGAGGAAGTCGGGCGGCGCCTCGGTGCGGACGCAGGCCGTGGACCCGTCGAAGGCCACCTCGAGGACGGTCCGGTCGCGGGTGGCGACGTTGTAGAGCCAGTCGCCGTCGCCGAAGGGCTTCAGGGGGTCGCTGCGGCCGATGGCGATCAGCTCGCCGCAGACGGTGGTCTGGCCGCTCTTGGCGTCGAACGGCGGCGAGACCAGGACCTTGCGCAGCCGCCCGGCGAGACGGCAGGAGCAGTAGCCGATCACTGCGCCGGCCAGGCCCCACGAGCCGAGCAGCGCCCAGGTCGCCGGGTTGGAGAGGCCGCCGCCGAAGGCCGCGGCGGCGGCGCCGATGGAGACGCCGCCCGCCAGGGCGCAACCGGCGGAGAAGGACTGGTACCACGGGAGCTCACAGGTTTCCTTGCTCATCGAACACCTCTCCTCACTGGACTTCCAGGGTGACGGTGATGCCGCCCAGCGGGCGGCCCCCGGCCGTCGCGTTGACGTTGAACCGCTGGCGCGTGCCGGCGGCGGCCGCGGCCGGGACCTCGATCTCGAGCCGCGCCTCGGTGGTCTGGCCGCCGCCGATCCGCGTCGGGCTCGGCGTGACGCGAGCTGGCCAGGCGGCCTCCGCGGGGATGAACAGGAGGTCCGGATCCGCCTCGGCGGCAGGGATCCTGGGTAGCTCGTAGGAGTCGACGACGAGGGCGACCTCCTGCAGATCCGGACCCCGGTCGTCCGCCTTCGCCGCGAGCCTGGCGGCGCGCTTCGCCTCCTGCGTGCGGGCGGCCACGGCGTTGCCCACGGGGAACTCCAGGACGTACTTCTGACCGGCCTGCACCGCCTCGACGTTCGTGTTGTTCCAGCCCTCGTTGTTCGCCGGGTTGACGTCGTCGGCGTGGGCGAGGAGAACCTGCAGGCAGTAGTGGCCCGGCGTGGCCGGGGAGGTCCACTGGAAGCCGAAGGGGACCGGTGGCCCCGGCGGCGTGGACGCGGGGATGTCGATCACGGTCGAGCTCAGGGGGCTGGACGTCACCTGGCCGATCCCGAACGTCAGGAGGTTGACGGTCACCTGCGTGCCCAGCGCGTCGAAGTAGGGCGACGCGTTCTTGAGGGAGACGACCACGTCGTACGTCGTCGCGGGCTGGAGGTGGTAGGTGTCCTGCTCGACGCCGGCCAGGAAGACGCTGACGTCCGGGTTGTCCCAGGTGACCGACAGGCCCTGGTCCATGAGGAAGAACTGGGAGTAGATGCACGGGTCCGGCAGGCGGGTCACCGGCACCGGCACCTCGCCGCAACGGCCGTAGCGCTTGCGGGTGAGGAGGGCTTCGCACAGCCGGTCCAGGGAGAACCGCTCGTCGCGCGGCAGACGGCCCCGGAGGTCGGCGGAGCCGGCGGGGTCGCCCCCCCGCAGGTCCTCGCGGCGTGGTCGGTCCTTCAGTCGGTCCCAGGCACGGGCGAGGCAGAGCAGGAGGCAGAGCAGCAGCAGGAGCACCCCGAGGACGACGGCGAGGGCGACCAGCGCCCGCACGACCTCGGGCGGACCGTCCGCGGCCCCGGCGAGGGCCCCGGCCAGCAGGATGGCGAGCGCGGCCATCATCAGCCAGGCCGCCGAGAGCGGCACGAGGAGCAGGCGGAACGGGTTCATCGCTCCCGGCCCCCGGTGCGGCCGAGAGCCCCGACGAACGGGACGGCCCTCGAGACGGCGGCGTCGAGCGCCCACCAGAGGGCCGCGAAGGCGAGGAGCTCCAGGGCGAAGCTCCCCAGGTGGACGAAGAGCTCGGTGGTCGTGAGGGCGGCGAGCGCCGGCCAGGGGCGCGACAGGCGGCGGAGTGCCGTCAGGCGGTGCATGGTGACTCCTTTCTGTGGACCGCGGATCGCGGTGCGGGGTTCGGACTCTTCAGGCGGGGGCGCCGGCCCGGCGTTACACCGGTCGGAAAGACTCCGCGTCGCCGACTCCACCGCCGGCGCACCGAGGGAGCCCGTCCTTGCTATGGTGACGATCATGTGACGACCGGCCGGTGCCTTCGCCCGGCCCTCCCACCTCTCCAGACCACCTCTCCAGACCTCGAAGGGGCCTCCGCCCCCAAGGAGACACCGTGAAGAAGATCGCGCTCTCCCTCCTTCTGCTCGCCCTCGCTCTACCCGCTCCCGGGCCGGCCAAGACCCGGGAGGCGCCCGCCGAGGCGCCGGAAGCCGACGCCCACCTCGCCTCCGGCACGCTCTCCGCGCTCGCGTTGCGCAACATCGGTCCGGCCATCAACTCGGGTCGCGTCGTCCATTTCGCCGTCACTCCGGGGAAGCGCCAGAGGTTCTTCGTCGCCACCGCCTCGGGCAACCTCTGGAAGACGGACAACGCGGGCACGACCTGGACGCCGGTGTTCGACGGCGAGGGGTCGTACTCCATCGGCACGGTGACCATCGACCCGGCGAATCCCAACGTGATCTGGGTGGGGACGGGGGAGAACAACTCGCAGCGGTCGGTGGCGTTCGGCGACGGGGTCTACAAGAGCCTGGACGGCGGCGCGACCTGGGAGAACATGGGCCTCGGCGAGTCGGAGCACATCGGCACCATCGCGATCGACCCGCGGGACTCCGACGTGGTCTACGTGGCGGCCCAGGGGCCGCTGTGGCGCTCCGGCGGTGACCGGGGGGTCTACAAGACGACCGACGGCGGCGCGACCTGGGAGCGCGTCCTCCACGTCTCGGACGACACCGGCGCGGCCGAGGTCTGGCTCGATCCGGCGGACCCGGAAACGGTGTACGCCACGAGCTGGCAGCGCCGCCGCCACGTCTGGACGCTGCTCAACGGCGGCCCGGAGTCGGGCTTCCACAAGTCGACCGACGGCGGCGCCACCTGGCGCAAGATCGACCGTGGCCTCCCCGAGGGGGATCGGGGTCGCATGGGCCTGTGCATCTCGCCGAAGGACCCCAACGTGATCTACGGCATCGTCGACGCGGTGCGCGACGGGGGCGGCTTCTACCGCTCCACCGACCGCGGCGAGAGCTGGGAGCGTCGCTCGGGCCACACGACGAGCGGCGACTACTGGAACGAGATCTTCTGCGACCCCCACGACCTGGACACGGTCTACTCGGTCGGGGTGGTGCTGCACGTCAGCCACGACGCCGGGGAGAGCTTCTCGACGGTGCCCTTCGAGCACATGCACGTGGATCACCACGCCATGTGGATCGACCCCGAGGATCCGGGCTACCTCCTGGTCGGCAACGACGGGGGAGTCTACGAGAGCTTCGACCGGGGCGAGAACTGGCTGTTCAAGGAGAACCTGCCGATCACCCAGTTCTACCGCGTGAGCGTCGACAACCGGAAGCCGTTCTACTACGTGTACGGCGGCACCCAGGACAACAACTCCATGGGCGGCCCGAGCCGCACGCTGCGCTCCTCCGGGATCTCCAACGAGGACTGGTTCATCACCGTCGGCGGCGACGGCTACGGCAGCGTGGCGGACCCCACGAACCCGGACATCGTCTACGCCCAGTGGCAGTACGGCGGGCTCGTGCGCTACGACTGGAAGTCCGAGGAGATCGTCGACATCCAACCGCAGGAGGAGCCGGGCGAGGAGGCCCACCGCTGGAACTGGGACTCGCCCCTGATCATCTCGCCCCACTCCCCGACCCGCCTTTACTACGCCTCCCAGCGTCTGTTCCGCTCGGACGACCGGGGCGACTCGTGGACGGCCATCTCCGGGGATCTGAGCCGGCAGCTCGACCGCGACCAGCTCGAGGTCATGGGTCGCCTGTGGGAGATGGACGCGGTGCACAAGAACATCTCGACCTCCGACTACGGCAACATCGTGGCGATCAGCGAGTCGCCGTTGGTGGAGGGCCTGATCTACGTCGGCACGGACGACGGCCTGATCCAGGTGACCGAGGACGGCGGCGGCGCCTGGCGCAAGGTGGAGAGCGTGCCCGGCGTGCCGGAACGGACCTACATCAGCGACGTCGAGGCCTCCCTGCACGACGCCGACACGGTCTACGCCACCTTCAACAACAAGAAGATGGGCGACTTCACGCCCTACGTGGCGGTCAGCCGCGACCGCGGACGCACCTGGTCGTCCATCGTCGGCGGCCTGCCGGACCGCCAGATCGCCTACACCCTGATCCAGGACCACGAGAAGCCGGAGCTGCTCTTCCTCGGCACCGAGTTCGGCCTCTTCGCGACTCTCGACGAGGGCGGAAGCTGGCTGCAGCTTCAGGGCGGCCTGCCGACGATCCAGGTGCGGGACCTCGACATCCAGAGGGAGTGGAACGACCTGGCGGTGGCCTCCTTCGGCCGCGGCTTCTTCATCCTGGACGACTACACCCCGCTGCGGGAGCTGTCCGAGGAGCGGCTGGCGGAGCAGGAGGCGATCCTCTTCCCGGCCCGGCAGGCGCTTCGCTACATGGAGAAGAGCGACCGCGTCATGTCCCGCGGCGCCGCCTTCTGGACCGCCCCGAATCCGCCTTACGGCGCGGTCTTCACCTACTGGCTGCGCGACGGTCTCGAGACCCTGCGCGAGCGGCGGATCGAGGCCGAGAAGGAGGCGCGGGAGGCGGAGGCGGACCCGCCGCTCCCCTCCATGGACGAGCTGCGCGCGGAGGACCTGGAGGTCGCCCCGGCGCTGTTCCTGGTGGTCCGCGACGACACCGGCGAGGTGGTGCGGCGGGTGAGCGTGGACCGGGAGGCGGGGCTGCACCGGGCGGCCTGGGATCTGCGCTGGCCGGCGGCGTCGCCGACGGACCTGCGACCGCCCTCCGACCTCATGCCGTGGGAGGAGCCGGACCGGGGCCCGCTGGTCGTGCCCGGGGTCTACGCCGTGAGTCTCGAGAGCCGCGTCGCGGGGGCGACCGAGGTGCTATCGGGCCCGGTCGATGTCGACGTGGTGCCGCTGGAGCTCGCCACCCTCGCCGCCGGGGACAAGGCGGCGGTGATGGCGTTCCAGAAGGAGGTGCGGGAGCTGCGACGCGCCGTGCTCGGCGCCGAGCATTTCACCGGCGAGGTCGGCGGGCGGGTGCGCCACCTGCGCCGGGCCTTGGCCGACACCCCGGCGGCCGGCGCCGCCCTGATGGTGGAGCTCGAGGGGGTGAAGGGTCGTCTCGACGAGATCCGCCTCGCCCTGGTCGGCAACCCGACGAAGGCCGAGCGCAACGTCTTCCAGCCGCCGTCGATCCAGGAGCGCGTGGATCGCATCACCTGGGATCTCTGGTACCACACCCAGCCGCCCACCGAGACCCACCGCAAGGCCTATCGCTGGGCGGCGGACGCCTTCGCCGGGCAGTTGGCCGCCCTCGAGGTCCTGGCGACGGATCTGGCGGCCCTGGAGGCGAAGGCGGAGGCGGCGGGAGCGCCGTGGACGCCAGGGCGGATGCCGACCTGGAAGGAGTAGCGGGATCCGGCGCGGCGGGGCCGTCCCGCCGCGCCCGGCTCTCGGCTGTCCGCGCGGACCCCGGACCGACCGGTGGGAGCGGCGGCGCCCGTGGCCGCCGTCGCATTCGACCCTCCGGCTCGGACCTCGATTCCGGAGCGTGAAACTGCCCTCCACGCCGCGTCCCGCCCGGTCCGGCACCGGACGGCGAGCCGCCGGGACGGAGGTGCGTCCCGGCCCTCGGCTATGTGAGACAATCCCCGGACCATGAACCGACTCCCGTCAGTGCGGCCCCATCTCCTCGTCGTCCTCGTCGCAGCTCTGCTGCTGTTCCCGGGGGTGCTCGCGGCCGCTGACGCCCCCTGGCCGATCTTCCGGGGGCCTCATGGCACCGGGGTGGCGGCCGAGGGTCTGCCGGCGGGCGACGGGCCGCTCGGACTCGACCTGGCCTGGAAGCGGCCGCTCGGCAGTGGCTACTCGGCGATCTCCGTCGCCGAAGGTCTCCTGGTGACGGCCTTCCAGGCGGGGGAGCGGGACGTCGTGGCGGCTTTCGACCCGGCGTCGGGCGACGAGCGGTGGCGGATCGACCTGTCGAAGACCCATGTCGGCCACGACGGCTCCCACGACGGCCCGATGGCCACTCCGGCGATCGCCGCGGGAAGGGTCTTCATGGTCGGAGGCTGGGGGGACGTGGTCGCCCTCGAGACCCGCACCGGAAGGGAGATCTGGCGGATCGACCTGGTCGAGGATCTGGGCTGCGAGCCGCCGTACTACGGCTTCGCGAGCTCGCCGGCGCTGATCGGCGAGAGGGTCGTGCTGCAGGTGGGCGGACCGGAGGCGGCAGTGGTGGCTCTCGCCGCCGCGACCGGTGAGCTGCTCTGGCGGACCGAGGTGGGCGGGGAGGTGGGGGCGCAGTCGCCGATCGTGGCCGAGCTGGCGGGGAAGCTCCAGATCCTGACGATGGGGACGAGCGAGGCGGTGGGCCTCGACGCGTCGGACGGCTCGATCCTGTGGCGGTACGAGCACGGCGGAGGCGAGTCGGGGACGGGTGCCTACACGTCGTCCCCCCTGCCCGTGGGCGGCGACCGCCTCCTCCTCAAGCACGACGGCGAGGCCTCCGCGGTGGTCACCGTGACGGCGCCGGAAGGCTCCTCGAGCGAGGGGGGATCCGGAGGGGGCCTCGGGGTCGCTCACCTGGCGGACAGCCGTGCGATGTCGCGCAGCTACAGCCCGGCGACCGTGGCGGAGGGGACGGTCTACGGCTACACCGCCCGCTTCCTGAGCGCGGTCGACCCGGCGACCGGCGACCTCCTGTGGCGCAGCCGGGAAGTGGGAGACGGCTTCGTCATCATGATCGACGGCCATCTGTTGGTGCTCGAGAAGACGGGCGGCCTGCACCTCGGGGTCGTCACTCCCGAGGGCTGGAGTGAGGTCACGACGCTCGACCTGTTCGCGGACGACCTGGCCTGGACCCCGCCGAGCTACGCCGACGGCGCCGTCTACGCTCGCAGCCTGGGCGAGATCGCCCGCATCGACGTGGTGCGTGGGCCGGTGACGCGCCTGGCCTCCGCGCGCCGGCAGGAGATGCCGGCCCTGCTCACCGGGCTGGCGGCGACCGTCGGCGCGGCCGACGAGCCCGCGGGGGTCGTCGACGACTTCCTGGCCGGTCGCGATCTGCCGCTGGTCGACGGCGAGGACGTGGTCTTCCTGTGGCGCGGGGAGGCCGAGGATGTGGCCGTCGCGGGGGACATGATCGGCATGCGCCGCGAGGAGCCGATGCGTCGCCTCGAAGGAACCGACCTCTGGTGGTGGCACACGCGGCTCGACCGCCGCGCGCACATCAGCTACCGCTTCTACGTCGACTACCAGGCGACCCTCGATCCGGCGCACGACCGCACCGTCGTCTCGACGGTCCTGGGATCCGACATGAACTGGAACCGGGGGGAGCCGGCGGAGATGTCGTGGTTCGCCATGCCCGAGTGGCCCGGCTCGGCCTCCGCGATCGGCGGAGCCGTGACCCCGGAGGCGGGCGGCCGCCTCGAGACCTTCGAGGTCACGCTCGAGCGCACGGCCCCGGAGGGCGAGGAGGCCCTGGAGCCGCTTCCTCTGCCGCTCGAGGTCTGGGTGCCGCCCGGCTACGACGAAGGGGACGAGCGTTACCCGGTCGTCTTCGTCCACCACGCGGCGGCCCGCGAGCCGGGGCGCTGGGTCGAGAGTCTCGACGCGGGAGTGGGGCGGTCCTTCGCCCCGGTGATCGTCGTCTTCGTCGACTATCCGCGCGCGCCGGGCCTCAGCGGCACCTTCGTGGGCCAGGTCGTTCCGGCGATCGACGGGCACTACCGCACCCTCGACGAGCGGGGCGCCCGCGCCAACGTGGGCATGGGCTGGCCGGGCTTCTCGGCGGCGCGGCTCACCTTCTCCCATCCGGAGACCTTCGGCGTCCTCGGGGTGCAGAGTCTCTACCTTCTCGAGGAGCAGATGGGGATGCTCGAGGCCGCCATCGACGAGGGCGGCGCCGCGCGACAGCCGATGCGCATCTACCTGGAGTGGGGCCGCTGGGATCTGGTGAGTCCCCACGAGGAGATGGACTTCCGCTACTCGTCCCGCTGGGCGTGGGATCTGTTCGAGGAGAAGGGCTGGGAGCCGACCGGCGGCGAGGTCTGGGACTCGACCGACTTCGCGAGCTGGGGGAACCGGACCGGGGTCCTGCTCGGCGAGCTGTTCCCGGCGGAGGGCGGGGAGAGCGGCCTCGACCGCTGGCTCACGGCGTCGCGATAGGGCCGTCGCTCGTCCGGCCTCCGCGCTCCCGCACTCCCGGTGCGCCGGCCGGAGGACGTAAGAAGGGGCCGTCGGCTCCGTAGTTCCTGGGAGGGGACCCCCCGGCTGACCGCGGTGGTCCCGCCGGAGGAGCTGCCTCCATGACCACGACCCCGCGCCGTCTCCGCGTCTGCTGCCTCGTTCTGGGCCTCGTTCCGGGTTTCCTGTCCAGCCCTCTTCCCGCGGCCGCCGAGTCGACGCTCGAGGTGCGGCCCTTCCCCTCGGACCCGATCCCGGCCTGGCCGGCGGCGCAGGACGGGGCACCGCCGACCCTGGCTCCCGGAGAGGCGGCGGTGGCGCGGGAGGTCTACCTGGCGGCGCCGAGGCTGCCCGACGAGGTGGTGGTGACCGCGGTCGGGGATGGCGACGCGATGGCCCGTGCGGAGATTGCGGTCCTGGCGCCGCCCGAGCCGCTCTGGAAGATGCCCCTCGAGGGGGTCTGGCTCACCAGCTCCCTGCCGTCGCCGGCGAGTCACCACCGGTTCCACTGGCAGACGGAGTTCGCCGTCGACTTCTGGAACGTCGGCCCGGACGGCCTCCACACCGCCTACGGTCATCTGCGGACGGGGAGCGTCCGCGTCCGGGTGGGCGACGAGGCGGAAGCCGGGCAACCCATCGCGGAGGTGGGCGACACGGGCGACACCCCGCTCGTCCACCTCCACTTCCAGGTCAACGCCGGACCCGACCCTCTCGCCTCGCGCAGCCTGCCCTTCCGCTTCACCGACACGCGGGCGCGAATCGACCCGGGAGTGTTCCTGGGGACGGAGTAGGAGCCGCGCGCCGCGGCGCGCCGCCCCGCTCAGCGCCCCTGGCTCACGAGCCGGAGCTTGCTCCCCACGACCTGCCGGCCGACCTCCCTCCCGAGGTCTACCCCCGCCACCGAGTCGTAGCGGAAGTGGATGCCGAGGTAGAGCCTCGACAGGCCACACTCCGTCGCCGCTTCGGAGAAGCTCGCGAACGACCGGCTCGGAGGGTCCATCGGGATCTTCTCCGACATCGGCCCCGCCGCGTCCACCTCGGGGATCGTCATGGTGACCGGCCGGTCCGCGCCGAAGACCTCCGCCATGACGGTCATGGCCGCCGCGCAGGCGGTGCCGTGGGCCGACGGATAGGAGGGGAAGGCGTAGGTGTGCCGGTGCAGGTTGTTCCACTCCGGGTCGGGCTCGGTGTCGGGGTTCCCGTCGTTGGCGGCCCACCGGATCGCCGTGTACGGACGCCAGTGGTTGTAGTGGAACTTGTCGTCGAAGACCGTCAGGTAGCCGTCGAAGATGCTGGCCTCGAGCAGGGCGAAGAGCCGCGCCGTCTCCCAGGCGTCGAGTCCCTCCTCGGCGGCGAGCTCGCGGGCGAGGCGGCTGTGGGAGCTCTCCACGAACTCCTTCCACCACATGGCGAGATGCGTCTGGTCGGCCGTGCGGGTTGCGCTCTCGTGGCGCCCCACCTCCTTGACCTCGTCGAAGGCTCGCGTGTAGGCCTCGCTCGAGATCTCCGGTGGGGGCGGCGCCCGGAGCTGGTCCGGCGCGTCGAGCACGAAGGGTCGGGCGGTGGCCCAGCCGGCTCCGAAGACGAAGCCCTCCGGGGTGCCGCTGTGCTCGGAGAACTCGGCGTAGACGCCGGGCCCCATGGGATGCCAGCGGTACTCGGCTTCGCTGTCCCAGCCGTCGCCCCGGCGCTCGGCCAGGATCCGGGCGGCGCTCGCGTCGCCGATCTCGACGCCGAGTCGCCGGGCGTCGCCCGGCTCGGCCTCGGAGAGCCAGCGCCCCAGCTCCTCGGCGAAGGTCGCCTCCCGGTCCGGGTACTGGTCGACGGCCACCGCGTAGGCCGCTCGGGCGGCGGCGGCGAGCGGGTCGGCCCGCCGGGCGGAGTCGCCAGCCGGTTGGGCCATCACGAACGTCTCGTAACGAGGGTCGATCGTGTTGAGCGCGTCGTGCTGGGCCAGGTGGGCCATGGTGGCGGTCCGCAACCCCTTCAGCGTGAGGAAGTGGTCCTCGGCCTCGGCCGCCTCCAGAATCCGGTCGTTGAAGGCTCGGATGACCTCGCCCGAGACGAGCTCGGTCGACGTCTCCGACACCGCGGGGGGCGGGGTACTGGATGGGCATCCGGCCAGGGCGAGCGCCGCGATCCAGGTCGCGTGTCTGGGGTTTATCATCCGTCTCCTCGTGCTCGGGTCTCTTTCGGCCGGGTGGGCGCGGGACGTCTACGAGCGCGACGCCGGCGGACCGGCGGCTCGGCCGGGGGGCCGGAAGCCGGTTCGCGCCGGCCAACGCTCGAATTTCGGGTGAGTGGGAAAAATCTACCACTCCGACCGGGCGGAGAGCCATCGGGGTCCGGCCCCGGACCTCAGCCGCGCCGCCGGTGGTCCGTGAAGCGCCGGGCCTTCAGGTCGAAGCGGGGGAGCGTGCCCCGGAGCACCGGTTCGACGCCGCAGCGGATGCCGATGGAGTTGCGGAGCTCTTCGCGCAGGGCCGCGGCGGCGGCATCCGGGTCGTCGTCCGCCACCTCGATCCGGATCTCGAGTTCGTCGAGCTCCTCGCGGCGGTGGATATCGACCGCGAACTCTCCGACCTGCGGGAAACGGCGTACGACGTTCTCGATGGCCGAGGGGAAGATGTTGATGCCGCGGACGGTGAGCGCGTCGTCCACGCGGCCGATGACGCCCCCCTCGAGTCGTCGGTAGGTGCGGCCGTCCGGGGAGGGGGTCGTCGCGAGTCGCACCCGGTCGCCGGTGCGGTAGCGGATCACCGGGAAGCCGAGGCGACCCAGGTTCGTGATCACCAGCTCGCCCTCGTTCGCCGCCTCGCCGGTCGCGGGGTCGATCACCTCGAAGACGAACTCACCCTCGTTGAGGTAGAGGCCGTCCTGGGCCAGGGACTCGTAGCCCCAGGCGCCCACCTCCGTCGCCCCGGCGTGGTCGTAGGCCAGGGCGCCCCAGGCCCGCTGGATGCGCGAGCGCGTGCCCGGCAGGCTGGCCCCGGGCTCGCCCGCGTGGATGGTGACGCGCACGGGAGAACGGGCGAGGTCCAGACCCTCCTCCTCGGCCACCTCCGCGAGGTGCAGGGCGTAGGTGGGCGTGCACACCAGCACCGTGACCTCGTGGGTCAGGAGGGCCCGGACCCGTTGCAGCGACGACATGCCGCCGCCGGGCAGCGCCAGGGCGCCGATGCGGCGGGCACCGTCGTAGGCGCTCCAGAAGCCGACGAACGGTCCGAACGAGAAAGCGAAGAAGATCCGGTCCCGGGGTGTCACGCCGACGGCTCGGTAGACCGAGGCCCAGCAGCGGCACCACCAGGCCCAGCTCTCGTCGGTGTCGGGGCAGACGAGGGGCTGGCCCGTCGTGCCGGAGGTCTGGTGGATCCGGGTGTAGCGGTCACGGGGCCAGGTCAGGTTGCTGCCGTAGGGTGGATGGGCCGCCTGGTCGTCCGTGAGCTCCTGCTTGGTGGTGAAGGGCAGCCGCCGGAAGTCTTCCCAGGAGGCCACGTCGGCCGGCGACTCCACGCCCGCGCCCGCGAGCCGACTCCGGTGGAACCGGTTGTGCTCCAGCACCGGTTCCAGGGCGTGGCGGAAGCGGTGGAGCTGGAGCTCCTCGAGCGCCGCGCGGCCGAGGGTCTCGAGGAAGGGGTCGGAGAATCGTTCGCTCATCTCGGGTCTCTCGGGGTCTCGTCGCGGAGGGTCTCAGTGGTGCGAGGGCAGGGTGTCGTCGCCGATCGGGAACTTCTCCTGGATCAGCATCCAGGGCCGGCCCGCGGCCAGGATGCGGTAGGTGCGGCAGAGCAGAGCTCCGGGGGGCGCTCCGGGTGGCGCCGGCTCCGGCGACTCGCGGCCATACCAGAGGATCTCCCTGCGGGTCTCCAGGTGGGCGTCGGCGAGGATCCTCCCCAGGCCCTGCGGATGGACGCGGAGCTGGTCTTGGAGCTCCTCGGGCAGCCTCTCCACCAGCACGAGGGAGGCGGCGAAGGCGTAGAAGCGGTTCGTATGGCGACCGCGGAGCACCACTTCCCGGGCGAGGATCGGCGAGCCCGCCGGCGCCTCGAGCCAGTCGTGGTCGTCGGGCAGCTCCCGCCGCTCCTGACTCACCACGGTGACCTGCACCGGCTCCATGCGGAACGCCTCGATGAAGCGGGTGACCGTCCCGTCGATCGACAGGAGGGCCCTCTGAAAAGGGGAGAGGGCGCGCAGGTTCACCGGCTTGAGCTCGGCGGGACGGGCGAACTGCGCGACGAACAGCTCCTCGAGGGGGTCCGCCTCGCGCCCGGGCCTGGAGTGCGGAAAGCTCACGGCCGAGGGCCCCCGGAGAGCCCGGGCGGGAGCGGGCCGATGGCCTCCCGGTGGCGGGAGGTCGGTGGCGGGATGACCACCGCGAAGGGGGACGCGGCGACGACCGATGACATGAGAACCTCCAAACGCGAGTTCCGAAACTAGCACGTCGGGTGGCCGTCGGGCGACCGATGGCTCGCGTCGGCAGGGGGTCACGAGTGTGTGGCTGCGGCTTGGCGCGGTTCTCCGAAGCTCCACCGCCGGTCGGTGAAGCCAGCCGCCATCACGCGCGTCGTGCCGCTCAGGATCCCATCAGACCCTTACCAAGCTGCAGAAGGCGAAGAAGACTGCCGGTGACGCCCGGTGCTCCCGCCAGCACTCGCTGAACGCGGTGGTTAGCCGAACGACGCTCACACCTCTAGGTCCCCAGCTTGTCATCTCTCAGCGTCTCACTTGGACCCGTGATAGGCTCCAGCGCGCCCCATGGGAAGAGCTGGCTGCCGATTCCGGTTCCTGAAATGGCGGAGGCAGCGGGGGATCGAAGCTTGGCCGTAGCCGGTCCTGTCACCCTGAGCTCGCCCGGTGCAGCAACAGCTACCCCCTCCACCGCCCCACCTTGCAGGGCTTAACCCACTCAAGACTTGACTGAGCTTAACCCGGGAGTTAAGCTACGCTTAGTCCGTCTCGGCCATAAGGTCTGGGAGGTGCTAGCCGTGCTGGACGAGAGTATGAACTGCCCCGTCCTCGATGGCCTGGAGGGACTGGATCCCAAGAAGCACGTAGAAGCTCTTCACCACATTCTCTTTGACCGAGTCCCAGATGCTGGTCCGACAAGGGAGGCCGTCGGTCGGTGGGTCTCTCGCAGCTTGGGTGACGCTGTTTTCGAGTTCTGCAAGGGGCCCCGTCGAGGTGCAAAGCTCCGAGTTACGTGGTTCTACGGCCGACCGCCACGGCACAAGCAGACGATCATCTGCGTGAGCGCCTTCAAGAAGAGAGACCAGACACCAAAGCATGAGAAGGCGCTAGCAGTAGAAACTCGAAGGCGATACCTAGTAGCGCCGGACTCGGTGAAGGTCTTCGACCTGGAGGATCTATGAGTTCCAGATATGTCCACTTGAAGGAGAGGGTCCGCAGCAAACTCTCGTACTGGGTTGGCCTGGCTCGGATGGAGTTCACCGGGGATCTGCATCGCCTGATGGAGCAGCAGGGCATCAACCGAGCTGAGTTGGCACGGCGGCTTGAAACTTCGCAGGCCTACGTCACGAAGGCTCTCGCTGGGAACACCAACTTCACCCTCAAGACGATGGCGAAGCTGGCTCGCTCCATGGATGCAGTCCTTCACGTCAGGCTGACGACGGATGAAGACGTGGTGAGGATCGTCGATCCGCGAACCGCGTCACTACTTGATGCTGGGGTGCGCCCTTCGGGGGCTTCTGACCAAGCAACTGACGCCCGCGTCTTCGTAGTGCCCGTGCCGGTCCCGTACCGAATTGCAGGCGAGCTGGACCTCCCAGCGGGGGCCTCTGACTCCAGAATCGTCAGCGCCGAGCTAGTGAACTGAGCAGGCTATGGCTGAACATCTTTGGTCTGTGCTGTGCGGACGTGCCGTCATCGACAAGTACACCGGCACGCTGAGCATCTTCGATGTTCGAGAGGCGATTACTGTCGGGGTCCCCGAGGAGGCACCGCAGCCGATCATCGTTCCCATCCCTATAACGATGGCGAGCCTGTGGCTGCGATCCGAGACTGATATAGGGGAGACGGGGACAGCCCGATTCAGGATGGTGCGGCCGGACGGAACCGCTGGCCCCCCGCAGGAACTCGAAGTCAATCTCGATACTGGCCCCCGCAGCCGAACCCTCTTCTATGCAAATGCAATGCAGGTCGGAGGTTCCGGGACATACCACTTCACCGTGGAGTACAAAGGCGCGGACGAGCCGGACGATGCGTGGGTGGAGGTGGCCAGACACCCCTTGGTGGTCACGGTCGAGACCACGCCTCCTCAAGAGGTCGCCATAGACTAGACCGCCAGGTCGCCTCTCTTCGCCGTGAGTGAGGCAACACCCCCACCCACAGACACTTTGGCTCGCTACTCTCACGCCGGGCGGCGTCGGCCGGCGCGCGGCGCTCCCCGTCACCCGGTTCCCGCCGCGATGGGGGCGCCGAGGACGGCGGGCTCCAGCCCGAAGGCCTCCACCAGGCCGCCGGCCGCGGGGCGCAGCTCCCCGCACAGCTGGTTGACCAGCGTGCGGATCGCCCGGCTCTTGGTCGGGTCGAAGATGCCGTGCTCGAGGAAGAACCCCTTGCGGGTCTCGAGGGTGGTCAGGGCGTGGAGGTCGCCGACCGTGACCAGCAGGGCCCGGACGGGCTCCGCCGCCTCCCGGGTCCAACGGTCATAGGCCTCGAGCACGACCCGCTCCACGAAGGCTTGCGCTGCCTCGAGCACGTGGTCCTGGCATTCCGAGAGCGCCTCGAAGGTGTCGAGGCCGCGGTCGAGGCGGGCCTTCAGCCGGCGGGCGAGGGTGTGGAGCAGGCGCTCCTGACGCCACTCGAGGAGCCTCCGGTGAAGCTCCCGGTCCCGGAGATGGTCCGCGTCGGTGCGGCGGGTGACGAAGGGGTTGTGCTCCGCGAGGTCCGAGGCCGCGCGGCCGACCACCCATCGCACCAGGTCGAACGTGCCCATGTCGTGGAACTGGCGTCGGTACCCCGCCAGGAGTCCCTTGGCGACCAGCTGGAGCAGGACGGTGTTGTCGCCCTCGAAGGTCGTGAAGATGTCGGTGTCGGCCTTGAGCGCGGAGAAGCGGTTCGCAGCGAGGTATCCCTGCCCGCCGCAGGCTTCGCGACACGCCTGGATGGTGTCGGTGGCGTGCCAGGTGGCGATGGCCTTCAGGCCGGCGGCCAGGGTCTCGAGCTCGCGGCGGTCGTCGTCGACCTCGACCCGTGAGTACTTCGTGGCGAGCTCGCGGAGGGCGGCGTGGAGCGCGTAGGTCTTCGCGAGGCGGGGCAGCAGGCGCCGCTGGTGGCTGAGGTAGTCGAGGAGCCGCACCTCGGCCTCGCCCTCGGGTCCGAACTGGCGCCGTTTCTCGCCGTAGCGCACGGCGATGGCCAGGGCGCTCTTGGCGGCGGCGTTGCCCGCGAGCGCGACGCTGATCCGGCCCCCGACGAGGGTGCCCAACATGGTGAAGAAGCGCTTGGACGGGCTGGAGATCGGGCTCCGATAGTGCCCCTGGTCGTCGATGGTGCCGAAGCGGTCGAGGAGATGGCCGCGGGGCACGCGCACTCCGTCGAAGCTCAGGCGGCCGTTGTCGACGCCGTTGAGCCCCATCTTGGGCCCGTCGTCCTCGACCGAGACCCCCGGTAGCGGCTGGCCGGCGTCGTTCCGGATCGGCACCAGGACGGCGTGGACGCCGTGATGCCGTCCTCCCACGTGGAGCTGCGCGAAGACTGTGGCCATGCGGCCGTGACAGGCGGCGTTGCCGATGTAGTCCTTGCGGGCATCGGGCCCCGGCGTGTGGACGACGATCTCGTCGCTCTCGGGCTCGTAGGTCGCGGTCGTCCGCAGATCGGCGACGTTGGAGCCGTGGCCGGTCTCGGTCATCGCGAAGCACCCGGGAAGCTCCAGTGTGCCCACCACCGGCAGGAGATCGCGATGGTGCCGGGCGGTCCCGAGGTGGAGGATGCTGCCCCCGAAGAGGCCGAACTGGACCCCGAACTTGATCAGCGTGGAGAGGTTGCCGTGGCCGAGGGTCTCGAAGATGGCCATGAAGCGGCCCGTGTCGCCCGAGCCGCCGCCCTCCGGCGGGAAGGAGACGGCCCCCCAGCCGAGATCGGCCAGGGCGCGGCAACGGTCGAGCACATGCTCACGGTAGGCGGCCCGCTCCGGTTCGAGAGGCCGCTCGAAGGCCGGATCGGCCAGGACCGCGAGGACCTCTCGCCGCACCTCGGGGTGGGGCCGGTCGAGCTCCTCCCGCAGGGTCGCCACGTCGACCACCGTCCTCTCCGGCCCGGGCGCCGGATCGGGTCTGGCCGAGGCGAGCAGGCGGGCGCTGGTCTCCTCCGGCGCGAGCCCGAGAGCCCGTTCCACGTCGACCAGGGCCGCCATCTCCTCGGCGCTGGGCTCGTGGCCGGCCCGTCGCGCCATGGCGGCTCCCAGGGTCGAGAGGTCCCGTCGCTCGGTGGCTTCGAGCCCGTGCGCGGAGTTTCGAACGGCGTATAGGAGGTCCGCGAGCTCCTCGGCCGAAGGTGGCGCCGTCGGGTCCAGCCAGTGGCCCAGGAGGTCCTCGCATCTCTCGTCCGGCGCCTCGCGCTGGATCCGTGAGCACAGCGCGCGGATCTCCCCCGGTCGCAGCTCGCTGTCCGCCCACGCAACATAGAGCATGGGCAGAAAGGCCCGGAGACGGGGGTCTTCGGGGAGCTGACGGCGGGTGAGTGGCTCGGTCATGGGACCTCCGATCGGGTGAGAAGTCTGTCGAGGATACGGCGAGCGCGTCCCGTGCGGATTGTGGAGCCCGGACCCCGCCGTCGGCTCGTTCTGCGGGTCGGGCCCCGAGAACGCCGCTCCGAACCCCGGCCTGCTAGCCTGACCTTCTCACCAACTATCTACTACGAGACCGTATGTACCTGAATCTGCAGCGTTACGCTCTGCTCGGGCTCCTCGACGTACAGACAGTACGACTGCGTCGCCCTCGGTCGCAAGCCTTGCATCTCCAGGCACCTACGGCCTCTCGCAACGACACCCGGTGAGAACGTCAGGCTAGGGTCGCGACATCGACTTTGCGCCCCGCACGGGTCGCGACCCGGGTTCGACCCACCCGCCCCTCGACGCTCTGTCGTCGGGAGTCGCCCACACGGCAGAGGCACGGAGGGCATTGGAGACAAGGATGATGCCCGCGCGAAGCTGCATCCTGAAGACGTTGTGCCTGCTCCTTCTCCTCGCACCCGCGAGCGCGGCGAGCGGCGTACCGTTCGGAGGGGCCTGCTGGATCGACGAGCTGGCCTACACCGTCACGGACGGAGCGTGTGGGTTCGCGCCGGACCGCAGCGGCAGCTCGCTGTTCTCGTCGGTCGACCGGTAGACCGGTAGACCCTCAGCGACCCGGCGTCTGCCGGGGCACCCTATCGGGTGTCCCGGCCGGGGCTGGCCTCAGAGGGCAGCGATCTCCCAACCCGTGGGGTCGCTCAGGACCCCTCCCCGATGCTGCGGTAGGCGCAGAGGAGCTGCCCCTCGAGGAGGAAGATCCCGAGGCGGGCCGACCCCTCGGGGGCCTCGCCACGGAGCAGGCAGCTGACCTCGGTGGCGTCGACGTCCGTCAGGGTCACGTCCAGGCTCCGGGGGAGCCTCTTCTTCCCGGTGACCGTCCACGGCAGCCAGCCGTTGGGAGCCGTTTCGACGTCGGCCTTCTTGCCCGCGTCGATGGCGGCGATCTTCTCCTTCTCCAGGATCTTGAAGCGCCAGGCGCTCCCGTCCTCCGGCGCCACGTCCAGCCGGAGCCAGGCGACCGCCTCCTCCCGCCACTCGTCGTCGCCCAGCTCGGCGAGACCGCGCTCGAAATCCTTGATCTTCTCGAGCGCCAGGGCCTGATCCTGCTGCCAGACTGCGCCCTCGCGGCCGAGCGGGGTCGGTCCGGCTCCGCCGCCACCGCGCTGAGCCGAGGCGGGCGGGTTCACGGTGAGAACCAGGATCATCAACAGCAACAGCGGAATCAGACGGTGGGGCGCTTTCATGGGGATCTCCTCTCAACGGGTCGGGGCGAGGGGGCTTCCGATTCGATCTCGACGTTGCTCAGGGGTCTCTTCGAAGGGATGGGACGGCGTCGCTGGGACCGCGCGGGCAAGGGCTGGGCGAGCGATCCTCTCCTCACCAGACAACGACCTCTACGTCGGTCGAGGTGACGAGATTCCCCTCGCCGTCCTCGGGCACGAGCCTGCCGGTCGCCAGGGTTCGCGTGGCGACGAGGCCGGCTACCGGAGGGCGGAGCGACCGAGGGCTGAGCTCGTGAACGGAACGCTGCGGAAGAGAGGCTGCCATTCGCACGCCCCCGAGTCTATGACGATCCAGGGTCCGACCGCTCCCTCGCAGGGACGAGCCGCTCGCCGCCAAGGACCTGTCGCGCCGCCCGCGCCCGAAGCCGGGCCCTCGTCGCCTCCCGGGCGACGATCCACGGCTCCCGGCGCGAAGGGCCGGCGGCGCCGCGTCCGAGCCCGTCGGCGCCCGAGGGCGGACTAAGGTGTTGAGCCAAGAGAGAGATACGCCGACGAGGGGCGCCTCGACGAGCAGCCCGGCCGCGCGCCGCCGAGATTTGAACGATTCACGTTACAGGCGAATGTGGCTCGTCATCGTAGACTCGTCGCATCCGAGGAGCAGGCGGTCAATGGAGGGCGTCGCGCGTCCTTGGAGAGGAGTTGTGCCATGGCTCGTTGGTTTCTCCCGCTCTTCATCGCCTTGCTCGCCGGACTCGAGGTTGAGCCAGGGTTGATCGGCAGTCCCGGGGACCTCATGGGGCAGGGCTCGCGGATCGAGACCGACTGAGGACTCAGTCGTTCAGTTGTCCCCTTCTTGATCGGATCGCACGTGCGACGGCCTGGATTGTCTGGGCCGTCGCGACTTCCTCCTGGGCTGCTCGCAGGAAGAGCCCAGCCGCAGCCAGGGCCTCACGACCCAGATTGCGGGCTTCGAGCGTAGGTACGATTCCCTCGGCGATCCTCTTGACCTCGCCCAGTTCCCCTAGCCTGAGATGGGTGATCGCGGCATCGAGCGAGCAGAGCGCGGCCTCAACGGTCATCCCCATTCTCAAGAGTCCATCTCGGGCCGAACGAAAAGCCTGCCCGGCATCGCGGAGCTTGCCGCTGGCCGCGAGGACTCGCGCCTCTGTCCAGCGAACAATGACACGGTCCACCGGTGTGGCGAAGAGTTCGTACGCCGGCATGGCGGCCCGGATTAGCTCGAGAGCCCTCCCCTTCTGCCCGGTTTCGAGAAGGGACTCGAGGAGATTGTGAGCGATGGCGAACGCGAGACGCCCATCGTCGAGAGCATCCGTGAGATCTAGAGAGCGCGTCAGAACCCTGGCCTCTCGGTTGGGTTCATCGACTTCAGACCAAGCTCGAGCGAGCCGATGTAGAACCCGTCCGACCGCCGAATAGTGACCCTGAGAGAGGTAGACTCTCGCCGCCTCTCTGAAGCTCTCCCTCGCGCGGCCCAGTTGCTTTGAGTGTGAGTAGAGTTCCCCAGCCTCTTCGCACAGCCGCGCCAGATCCACGGGGTCATTGGTGCCGCTCTTCAGCAACTCTCGCGCTTCAGTGAGGGCTAATTCAGCCTCTCGGTATGCGGAGGTTCGACGCAGCGAGAGGGCCAAAGTGATGCGGGCACGCCCACGGGTGTCCAACAAGAGAGCTTGGCCATAGTCGTCCTCAGAAAGGCGATCCGCTGCCTCGGTCGCTAGCTCTGCGAGGTGAACAGCTTCTGCAGGGTCGGTGCCCAGGCTCCGTCTCGACGCTTCCTCGAGGCTCTCAACAAGTGGTGGAGATTGGTACTGCCATGAGTTCCTGACCAGCGTTAGCTGTCGTCCTCGCGGATGTCTCAAGAGGCGACTGACCAGTACCGGTGCGATCTCTCGCTCGATGTCAGCTCTTGCGGACGCTCCGTCAAGGCGAGCCAGGAGTGCGGAAGTGGCCCCACCAAACCCTGAGTAATCAGACGGTCCGATTGCGTTCGAGAGCTCGCGGCGGCATTCCCCGCAGCCCCGGAGCAGGTGAGCGATGCCTTCCTGCGACTTCTTGCCAGCGAGGAGTTCACGCACTGGTGGTTTGTTTCGATCGCTCACGAACGCTCCCGGTCTTCTGGTTGATCTCGCGCGGGACTTTCCGTCGGCCGACCGATCTCGCTCGTCGCCCGCATCACCAGGGACCTCAGCAACCCCAGCGCCCGCTCGAACTCCTGGTCGGAGATGGGCTCCTCGGGGTCGGAGTGCGCCAGGTCCTCGGCCTCGTTCCAGAGGCGGCGGGCGTCGCTGGCCACCAGGTTCTCCAGGCCGTCGACGGCCTGTCGGAGACCGGCGACCGTGCGGTCGAGATCCTCGGCGGAGCGGTCGGTGACGAGCTTGCGGGCCTCGGACAGGAGGCGTCGGGAGTCCTGGAGGAGGTCGACGGGGCGCGGGATGTGGCGGAGGCCGGTGAGATGGGAGACGGGCGAGCTCGTCTCGTCCGGCGACGAGGCCGCGAGCTCGTTCATCGCCCGCAGGAGGTCCCGCAGGTCGGCGCCCATTCCGCGCAGGCAGGCGACGGTGCTCTCGAGGTCGCTGCGGCGGCCCGCGAGGACCTCGTTGACCACGTCGGGAGGCAGATCGGCGCGTTGCGCCAGGTCCGCCTCGGAGGTCAGCCCGCTACGCTCGAAGAGCGCCCGGACGCCGTCGGAGAGCCTCTCCTTCGGATTCACACGATGCATCGTACTGACGCATCGTGAGGCGGTCAAACCTTGATAGTTGTGATTTCTTCGGGCCTCGCGCGGGCCGGGCGTGTGCCTGCGGGTCAGGGGAAGTCCACCCGACGGCGATCGGGTGAGATGTCGCACCCCCGTCGGGGCGGCTCAGCTCAACAGCATGCGGAGCTCTTTGGCGGTGAGCTCCTTCGGTTCCTCGCCCTCTTCGCCTTCGAGGACCGCGTCGGCGATCTGACGCTTCGCCTTCTGGAGCTGGAGGATCTTCTCCTCGACCGTGTCCTGCGCGATGAGGCGGTAGGCGAAAACGGGCTGGGTCTGGCCGATGCGGTGGGCGCGGTCGATGGCCTGGGCTTCGACGGCCGGGTTCCACCACGGGTCGAGGAGGAAGACGTAGCCCGCGGCGGTCAGGTTGAGCCCGACGCCTCCCGCCTTCAGGCTGATGAGGAAGAGGTTGGTGTTCGGGTCCTTCTGGAACTGCTCCACGACCTTCCTGCGGTTGCGGGTCTGGCCGTCCAGATAGGCGTAGGGCAGGCCCTGTTCGTCGAGGCGCTGGCGCACGAATCCCAGGAGCTTGGTGAACTGCGAGAAGACGATCGCCTTGTGGCCCTCCTCCAGGACCTCGCCGACGAGCTCGAACACGGTGTCGAGCTTGGCGCTGCCGGCGTCCGCCCACTCGTCGCGCACCAGTCCGGGATGGCAGGCGATCTGCCGCAGGCGCAGAAGCGCCGCCAGGACCTCGATGTGATTGGCCGGCTTGCCACCCTCCGCGCTCGCGAGCAGGTTCTGCTGGAAGCTGGCGCGGAGCTGGTCGTAGAGCTCCCGCTGCCGGTCGTTGAGCGTGGTGTGGAGGATCTGCTCGGTCTTGGGCGGCAGGTCCTTGAGCACGTGGGCCTTGGTGCGGCGGAGGATGAAGGGGCGGATCCCCTGGCGGATGCGCTCGAGCTCGGACTTGCTCGCGGCCCGGCCCGTCATGAGGGCCTCGAGCGTCGGAAGCTGCCCGAGCAGCCCGGGGTTCAGGAACTCGAAGATCGATCCCAGCTCCCCGAGGTGGTTCTCGATCGGCGTACCGGTGAGGGCTAGGCGGTGGTCGGCCTGGAGCAGGCGGGCCGCCTTGGCGCCCTGGGAGTCACGGTTCTTGATCGCCTGCGCCTCGTCGAGGATGATCGTGTCGAACTCCACGGTGGCGAGGAATCCCACGTCCCGGCGGAGCGTGCCGTAGGTCGTCACGATGACGTCGTAGTCCTCGAGGTGGTCGTGCAGCGCCTCCCGGCCCGGGCCCCCGTACTCCACGACCTTGAGGTCGGGCGTGAAGCGGTTCGCCTCGTCGATCCAGTTGTAGAGCAGACTCCGCGGCACGACGACCAGGTAGGGCAGGCCGGTGCTCTTGCTCTTCGTCCGGTGGGCCCGCATGAGGGCCAGCACCTGGACCGTCTTGCCCAGACCCATGTCGTCGGCCAGGACGCCACCCAGCCCGTACTCGCGCAGGAAGTCGAGCCAGCCGAGGCCCTCGCGCTGGTAGCCACGGAGCGTGCCCTTGAAGCTCCGGGGCTCCTTCTTCGGCTTGATGCTCTCGAAAGAGCTGAGCTTCTCGCGCAGCTTCGAGAAGGCCTCGTCCACCGCTGCCGGCGGCATTTCGACGAGGAGGGAGTCGACCAGCAGCGCCTGGGAGGAGAGGAAGCGGAGGTTGCCTCCTTCCCCCTCCTCGTGGGCGAGCTCAGCCAGCGATCCGTAGGTCTCGGTCCAAGCCGAGGGCAGGAGACCGGCGGAACCGTCCTTCAGCCGCACGAAGCGGTCGCCCCGCGAGACGGCGTCCAGGATCTCCTTCATGTCGATCTCGTCACCGTCGAAGTCGGCGCTGCCCGAGAGCTCGAACCAGTCCATGCCGCTCTCGATGCGCATCGACGGCGGGTTGGGAGAGCGGACCGAGCGGCCCTGGACCTCCACGATCCAGCCGTCGGCCAGCAGCGGCTCGGCGACGGACGGCACTTCCTGCCGACGCACCTCGAGCTGGTGTCCCTCGCTCGCCTGGAGTGGCCGCGCTCCGGACTCGAGCAGGCGGACCAGGGCCTTGTGCTCCCCCTCGAGGTCCCTCTTCAGCATGCGTCGCTCGGACCAGTCGACCACGGTGGATCGGGTGTCGCCGGCGCCGACCTCCACGTCGCCGTAGAGGAACGAGAGCTCGGCGATGAGCGGCGGGTCCGGCAGCACCGATTGGTCATCCTTGCTCAGGACGAGCCGGGGCTGGAGGTTCTCCGTCTCCTTGGAGAGCGAGAGCTCGTCCGGGATTCCCAGCTCGGGCAGGTCCGGGATGTCGAACAGCTCGGCGTAGGCCTCTTCGAGGTCCCGGCGCGGAATGATGATCTCGTTGGCCTCGCGGAGCCGAGTGATCCACTGCAGGTCTCTCGGGCTGCGGGTCTCGAGCCGCGCGAGCGATCCGCCGACGACCATCAGGGAGGGGCGGTCGCCCTCGCCGCGCAGAACGAGGAGTGGATCGCTGACGGAGACCTTGTGGCTGTTGCGCTCGAGGGTCCCCTCCAGACGCATGGTGCCGGTGGAGGTCTCTTCGAGATGGAGCGACAGCTTCCAGGGCCGGCTGTCGTCCCAATCGAGGTCCTTGCCGCCGCCCGGCCTGCGGCCATCCCACCAGCCCAACGCGTCGTTGGAGGCGAGGTGCGGCAGCACCGAGTGGTAGAGGGATGGTGGCAGGCGGACCTGCTGGATGCCGGGGCGACCGGTCGCCTTCCCTCGCTTGCCGCGGCTGCGGCTGGGCGGGGGAGCGGAGAAGCCGGCGACGAAGGCGGAGGCCGAGTCGCGCCTCTCGGCGACGCTCGGCGGGAGCAGAATGCGGGGCAGGCTCTCGGGATCGACGTCGGAGCGTCGGAAGCGGCCCGGTTTGCCGCCGGGGCCGTTGCGGCGGAGGAAGACGTCGAGGAGAACGGCCTCGTCCGGCACGCTGTCCTTGACGTTGATGAGGAAACGCAGCCCGTCCGGCACTACACCCTGCGCCGGGCCCTTGGCCTCGTCCTTCGATGTCTCTTCTTCGCCGCCGTCGCGAACCGCGGCGAAGAGCGCCCTCCAGGCACTGGTCCCCGGCGGGCCGGTGGCGGGGCCCCTGCGTCCCCGCGGTCGTGCCGTCTGCACCCGGGATCGCGGCTGCGGCTCCTGGGAGGGCGGCTTGCCCTCGGGCTCGACCCCGAGATCCCCCCAGCGGTCGGGTCGGTCCCTGCGCAGCGAGACCCGGTCTCCGCCGGGAGGCTGGCTGTCCGGGGCCTCGCGGTCTACGGCCACCAGGACCGACCAGACGTGCTCGCAGATCTCGCCGGAGGTGAAGCTGGGGCACTCGCAGAAGACGTGCAGAGCGCGCTTCTCGGGCACACGGGACCACTCCAGACCGACCCGATAAGCCTTGGGGTCCGCCTGCCGCACCAGCGCGCGAGCGCGGGTACCTTCGACCTCGAGTTGCACGCGTCCCGCTTCGACATGATCCTCACCGCGCTCTCGGACAGGCGGAGGGAAATGAGAGCTGCTCCGCTTGAAGAGAGGGGCGAGTGGGGTGTCGGGGGAGCGCCGGCGTTTTCTGCCGCGACGTCGGGTCGGACGTCGAGTCCTCCTAGCCGCACACACTGGCGCGGAGATTAACATGAGGTACGCGCGTTGGGGAAGGGCTCGAGACGAATCCCGTCTTTTCTCCTCGGGCGCGGATGGCGTGTCAATCTCCGCAGGGCGCGGTCCAGGTGACGGGGCCGCCCCCCGCGGCGGCCAGGGTGGCGGCTTCCACGGCGTCGAGCTCGCGGCCGTCAGGGCCGCGAGTCCGTCGAACGGATCCTGCGGCGGCCTCGTCCCCGCGCTCGAGGCCGGGTACACTCTCGCCAGCGGCGCCCCCCGCGGCGCAGCTCCCGCCTCGGCCACCATTCCCTTCCGCAGGACAGGAGATCCCATGAAGACAGCGACGATCGAGACCGCCCGGGGCACGATTCGCCTCGAGCTGCACGACGACAAGGCACCGAAGACGGTGGCCAACTTCGAGAAGCTGGCAGGACAGGGGTTCTACGACGGCCTGAAGTTCCACCGGGTGATCGCCGACTTCATGGTCCAGGCCGGCTGTCCCCAGGGCACCGGCACCGGCGGCCCCGGCTACACCTTCGAAGACGAGATCCACCCGGAGCTGCGCCACGACGGCCCCGGGGTCCTCTCCATGGCGAACGCGGGTCCCAACACGAACGGCTCCCAGTTCTTCGTCACCCACGTGGCGACACCGTGGCTCAACGGCAAGCACTCGGTCTTCGGCCGCGTCACGGAGGGGCAGGACGTCGTCGACGCGATTCGTCAGGGCGACACGATGAGCGAGGTCAAGATCGACGGGTAGTCGGGCTAGGACTCCAGCAGCCCGTGGCGGTCGAGGATCTCCTCCAGCTGAGTCTCGAAGGTGCTCTGGCTGAAGCGTCGGACCTCGTTCATGGCCAGCCGACTCCGCTCGGCCAGCCGGCCCGTGCCGAGCTCGCTCATGAGGCTCGTCGTGATCGCGGCGAGCTCGCGGCCGTTGCGGAACAGGAATCCCGACTCTCCGTCCCGAACGATCTCGAGCTGGCCGGCCTTGGCGATGACGACCGGAACGGCGCCCGCGCTCATGGCCTCGCAGGTCGTGAGACCGAAGTGCTCCAGCTTCTCGGGGTGCCGTCTCTCGCTTTCGCCCCAGCCCGCCGCGTGCCAGAAGATCGACGCTTTTCGGTACTCGTCGCGGAGGCTGTCGAACGGCAGGTCGGGCAGCAGACGGATCGGGTAGCCGCGCGCCAGGCGCTCGACATCGGCGTAGTGCTCGAGGTCCTCCAGACGGTTGCGGTGGACCGTCCCGGCGAGTCTCAGCTCCCACCCCCGTGGCACTTCGCCCCGGTCGCACATCCTGCGGAAGACGCGGGCCATCTCGACGTGCTTCTTGTTGTGCGAACCGTGGAAGAACCGTCCCACCGCCAGGATCACGGGCCGCTTCTCCCGCGGGTCTTCGCAGCGGAAGGCCTCGATGTCCACCGGCGGCGCGAGCACCTCGTCGCGTAGGCCCCAGCGCCTCCGCACCCATCGACTGGTGAACTCCGAGATCGACAGCGCGAGGTCGTAGGTCTCCAGGAAGGCGGAGTCCCAGCGGGCGGAGGCCCGGACCATGCGGGTCAGGAAGCTGCCGGCCGCCCGCCGAGCTCGGGAGGTCGTGAACTGGATGCACAGGCCGAGTTGCCGCGGGTCGTTGGTCAGACCGCTCTGCCGCGGCACGAAGGTGCGGCTGCTCAGCGTGACGGGAACCGGGCTTCGGGGCTTCCGTGGCGCCGTCAGGACCAACGTGTCGTCCTCGATCGCCCAGGTCAGCCCCTCGCACTCGACGTCTTCCAGCATCTCTCCGGCCGGGTGGGACGGCGGGTTCGCGAACAGGATGCGTGCGGTGCGCCCCTGGAAGGCCCGCGGGAAGACCAGCATCTCCGCCCGCTCCCGCGTCCAGGCCCGACCGCCCTCCTCGGAGTGGAAGCCGCCTTGCGGCACGATCGGTGAGCGGAGGGACGGCTCCAACCGCCGCAGGGTTCGCAGCCACGGGTCGAGGAGGCCGCCGCCGGCCACCTTCTGGGGGAAGAAGACGACGTACGCGGAGCGCCGGGCCTGGGACGCCAGGGTGGAGCTGAAGGTCGAGTTGACGAACAGGTCGTAGTCGGCCGAGCGCGGCGCCAGCCGGGCCTCGTCGATCCCGGGCCAGCGGCGGAAGGTGGTCCGCGAGAGATCGATCCCCAGGTGCTCGCCCAGCTCTTCGGGGTCGATGGACTCGACGCCGATGAGCTCCACCTCTTGATTCTTGGCCAGCGTCGCAGCCAGGGTCGCCGCATAGCGCTCCCCTCCGCCGCGAGTGCTCCAGTAACGGTTGTAGATTCCGATGCGCACGGGAGTTCCCGGTCAGTCCTCGAGCCAGTCCCAGCGCTTGCGCAGGGCCCTGGGGATCTGTCGCACCAGGCTGCGATGGACTTGGAGGCGGGTCTCGAGATCGCGGCGGCTGGTGCCGTCGCCCCGCAACCCGTCGCGGAAGGTGCGGCCCGTGAGTCGGGCGAGAACCCCCAGCTCCCGGGCATAGCCTCGCAGGAAGCGGCCGGGGGAGGCGTTCTTCGCCAGGGTCAGCACGCGGTTTCGCGCGGTGTAGAAGTCGAAGGTGGGAGAGCGCTCGACGCTCGAGGCCGCGTGCAGATGACGCACGACCGCCGACGGCTCGTAGCGGATGCGCCAGCCGTCGGCCCGCAGTCGCCACGAGAGGTCGGTGTCCTCGTAGTACATGAAGAAGTCGCGGTCGAACAGGCCGACCCGGTCCAGGGCGGCGCGTCGGAGCAGGACGGCCGCACCACACATGGCAGGCACGTCCACGGCCTCCTCGTACTGTCCGACGTCGATCTCGTGGATCCCCCGGTCCGCCGGGTCTCCACGGTCGTCGAGGATGGTGCCGACGTTGTTGATCACGCCGACCGCAGCGGCCCGCGCGAGCTCGGCCGGGAGCCCGATGCGGAGTCGGTCGGCTCGGCCAGGCACCTCCAGCGTCGCCACGGGCCGGCCGTCCACCTCGACCTCGGCCTCCCCGGGCCGCTCACCCGTGGCGACGAGCTCCAGGTTCAGACGGACCTCGGAGCCGGGCTCGGGCTCACCCAGGGGTACGAGGAGCTCGGCCTGCCCCTCCACGACGCGACCGAGGACGCCGCCGGCCGCCGCCCAACCGCCGAATCCGTCGCCGAAGAGGAGCTTGTCGTAGTCGCAGCCGTCGAACGAGCACCGGGGGCCGACGACGATCCGGCCGTGGCTCCCGGCTCCTCGCGAGCGGAGGAGGACGGGCACGAACGGGCGGTCGAAGAGGATCTTGGAGGTCACGGCCCCGATCGTCTCGTCCTCGCCGGCCGCGGCCAGGAGACGTTCGAGCCAGTCCGGCTCGGGGAAGGCGTCGTTGTTGATGAGGGCGACGAAGGGAGCGCTCGTCTCCCGGATCCCCAGGTTGTTGCCGCCCGCGAACCCGAGGTTGCCGGACGCCTGGATCAACCGGACCCAGGGATGGCCTTCGCGCACCAGCTCGACCGAGGCGTCGCTCGAGCGGTTGTCGACGACGACGGTCTCGAACGACGGGCAGGTCAGGCGGCGCAGGCTCTCCAGCAGCCTGGGGAGGAGACGAGACCCGTTGTAGTTGACCGTGATGACGCTGACTTCGTGCAAGCCGCTCGGCTCCCCGATCGCAGCGCTACCGCCCGCGCAGGCGGCGCCACAGCCGGCGCGCGGCGCGCGTGTAACGGAAGGTCCGGCTCGAGAGGATCGAGGTGAGGTGGCTCTGCACCTGGTCGAGCTGCTCCCGCGTGCGGACCACCTCGCGGCGCAGCCGGGCGTTCTCGACCTGCATCCGTTCCAGCTCCGCCTGCGGAGGCTCGTCTCCGGACCGCTTCACCTCGGCGGCGACCGGCTTGATCTTCGATGCGGTGCGCCCCGTCGCTTGGGTCATGGGTTCGCCTCCCGGCCCGGGTAGCCGGAGCGGGTTCGCTCCGGAGGCCGAGAAAACCAGTCCAGGCAATCTAGCACGCCGAGGAACGCGGCATGGCGGGGGGAGCCCGCCGGCGACGCCCGGCTCGTCAGTCGACGTAGCCCAGGGCCTCGAGGGCCTTCTTCTCCTCGTCCGTCAGGGTAACGGCCTCCTCGTCGCCGCCGCGCGTGAGCTCCTGGGCCAGCTGGCGGCTCTCCTCCAGACGTCGGCGCAGCTCGCGCGCCAGCCGGTTGGCGCGCTGCCGCTCCTCCGGCGCCAGGTCGTGGCGCTCCTCCGGGTCGGCGAGCAGGTCGTAGAGCTCGACGGTTCCTTGACCGAGGTCGACACGGACCTTCTCGTCGTCCGTCCGCAGGCCGTACTTCTTCGCGTTGATCGAGTTCTGGCTGAACGTGGAGCGCTTGTGGCGCTCGCCGCCCGCGATCAACGCCAGCAGGCTCTCCCCCTGGATTCGGGCCGGGGGCTCGACGCCCAGGAGCTCGGCCAGGGTCGGGAGCACGTCCACCGTCTCGACGACGTGGTCGATCCTCCGCCCGGCCCCCTCTCCGCCGGGCATCTTGATGACCAGTGGGATCCTGGCCGTCTCCTCGAAGGTCTGCGAGTGCAGCCAGCGGCCGTGCTCGCGGAACTCCTCGCCGTGGTCGGCGGTGAGGACGATCAGGGCCTCGTCGTACATCCCGCGGTCCCGCAGGCCCTGAAGGAGCTGGCCGATCTCCTCGGCGAGATACCGTGCACCCGCTCGGTAGAGGCCCTCGATCCGCGCCCGGATCTCCTCGCTCACCTGCGTCCGGTTGCGATCCGTCCCGATGAGGAAGCTGGTGGCGCAGTTGCCCTCGTCGTCGCAGAACTCGCTGCCGTCCCCGCTGACCCCCAGGCCCTCGCGCAACGGCTCGGGGGCGAAGTAGGGCAGCTTGTTGTCGGAGCCCTGGGAGAAGTCGGAGTGGGCGTCGTAGTAGTGCAGGAAGAGGAACAACGGCTCCCCGGACTCGTTCCCGGCGTCGATCCGTTCGAGGGCGGCGCTGTTGACGCGCGGCGCGTAGGTCGGGCGGTGGGGGAGCCGGCGGTAGTCGTCGAAGCCGCGATCGAAACCCCACTTCGGATCGAGCCACTCCGTCGTGACGATCGCGGAGGTGGTGTAGCCGGCCTCCTTCACCAACTCGCCCAGGACCGGGATGGTCGCGGTGAGGGGGGCTCCTCCCGGGCGCACGGTGTGCGCCTCGGGGTAGAGCCCGGTGAACAGCGACATGTGGGACGGCAGCGTGTGCGGGATCTGGCACACCGCCTCCTCGAACAGCACGCCGTCCGCCACCAGGCGGTCGAGCGCCGGAGTCGGCGAGGATTCCGCCCCCGAGAGGGCCCCGAGGGCATCCGCGCGGAAGGTGTCGAGAGAGATCAGCACCACCAGCCGCGGCGGCGTCGCCTCGGGAGGCGCGCCGCAGGCGCACGGCGCGAACGCGAGGAGGAGCGGTAGGCCTTGCAGGAACCTCATCGGGGACTCGTGGCGGATGCTCCGCGAGCCGGACCCGCTCTTTCCGGGGCGAATCGTCTCTCGGAGGGGGTCGAGGGTAGCATGAGCCGAGGTCCGCCCGGGTGGCCCGTCTCGGGTCCGCCGGGCGGGACCGCGTCGCGGAAGGCGACGGGGCGGAGCACGGATCGAGGGGAGCCAGCGGGATGCGAGCGGCCGAACGGGTGACGGTGATCGTGCCCACCTTGGGTGCGAGTCCCCATCTGGAGGAGTGCCTCGCCCGGCTCGGCGCGGAGGGAGTCGGTGCGGGGGGAGTCGGCGCGCCGGAGCGGATCGTGGTCGATCAGCGGCCGAGCCCCACCCCGATCGCCGGCGCGGATCGTCTCCTGACCCCCGGCCGGAACCTGGGTTTTGCCGGCGGGGTCGATCTCGGTCTCCGGGAAGCCGGGAGGGAGCTGGTGGCGGTCGTCAACGACGACCTCCTGCCCGAGCCCGGGTGGCTCGGCGAGCTCGTCGGGGTCCTGGATCGCCACCCGCGGGCGGCCGCGGCGCAGGGGGTCAACCTCGGCCTCGAAGACCCGAGCCGGGTCGATGGCTGCGGCATCGCCTTCAACCGCTTCTGGCGACCCGTCCAGATCGGCCAGGGCGTCGCGCCTCCGGCGACCGCGGAAGGGGTGCGGGAGGTCTTCGGCTGCTCGGCCACGGCCGTCCTCTACCGGCGTGAGGCGCTGGCCGCGGTGGCGGGGCCCGGGGGAGCCGTCTTCGACGAGCGCCTGGTCTCCTACTACGAGGACGTCGAGCTGGCGACGCGTCTGCGGGCGGCCGGATGGACGGCGCTGGTCGCCCTCGGGGCCCGGGCCCTGCACGCCGGCTCCGTCACCTCGCGCGGGATGCCCTGGCAGCGGCGCAAGCTCCACTTCGCCAACCGGTATCTCGTGTTGGCCTCTCTCCTCGGCCGGTCCCTCTGGCCGCGGCTGCCGGGCCTGCTGGCGCGCGACCTGGTCGAGATCCTCGGCGAGGTGGCCTCGGGCTCGCCCGTCGCTCTCGTCGCCGCGGTCGCCGGCTGGGGTCGGGCGGCGCGCCTCCTGGGTCGCTACGGGCCCCGGGGAGCTCCCGCGATCCCGATGTCGGAGCTGCGACGGTTCCGGGTCCCGCGAGCCGCCTGGTGGCCCTGGTAGGCCTGGACCGCGCGGCCACCCGGTTCGACGCGACGACACCCGGTGAGAAGGTCAGGCTAGTCCCGCTCCGGAAATTCCATACCCCCATCTCGGCCCCTTCTCCACCTACGGCCCCTCGCTACGACAACCGGTGAGAAAGGCAGGCTAGCCTGACCTTCTCACCGGATGTCGTTGCGAGAGGCCGTAGGTGCCTGGAGATGCAAGGCTTGCGACCGAGGGCGACGCAGTCGTACTGTTTGTACGTCGAGGAGCCCGAGCGGAGCGTAACGTCGCAGATTCAGGTACATACGGTCTCGTAGTAGACAGTTGGTGAGAAGGTCAGGCTAGTACTTCGACTGACTGCGGCGCCGCGGAGGCAGGGCCTCGACACCCCGGTTCAGGGCCTGGATCGCGGCCTCCTGGACCTCCGGTGACGGGTCGCCCTTGGCCATCCTCTCCAGGATGCCCCGGACCTCGTCGGTGTCGGCGAAGGGGCCGAGGGAGAGGGCGGCGAGCCGCCGCACCGAGGGAGCCGGGTCCCGGGCGGCCTCCAGGAGAGCGCCGACGGCCTCCGGGGCGATCCGCCTCCCCAGGGCTCGGACGGCGTCGGAGCGGACGGCGCTCGAGGGGTCGCGGGCCGCGGTGGCCAGGGCCTCGACGGCCAGGTCGTTGCCGCCCCGGTGGATCTCTCCGAGCACCTCGGCTGCGCTCCGGCGCGCGACCGGCTCCGCATCCGGCGTCAGGAGCACCTCGGCGACCCGCTCGGCCACCTGGGGATCGTCCGCGCTCTCGACGAGGCTGTCGACCGCTTCGGCCCGCGCGGTCGGGTCGGGGTCGCCCAGCCCCCGCAGCAGCACGGCCAGGGTCCGCTCGTCCAGGTAGGCGGCGCTCTTCTGGTAGGTGAGGCCCCGGAGGTAGTCCGACTTCTCCCGCACCTCGTCGGGGGCGGCCTCCTGGGCCAGCAGGGACGGGTCGAAGTCCCGACTCTCGAGCTGACGCCGGGCCTCGGCGCGGACGTAGGGATCCTCGTCGTCCGCGCGGGCCGAGAGGGCCTCGATCGCCGCCGGGGTACCGATCGCTCCCAGGGCCGAGACGGCCGCCCGCCGCAGTCCCACGGTCGCTCCCGCGGCAGCCTTCGCCGTCAGCTCCGGCACGGCGGAGGCGGCCCCCAGTTGGCCGAGGGCCTCGACGGTGGCCACCGCGACCTCCTCCGGAGGATCCGCCAGGAGGAGGTCGCGCAGCAGCGCTTCGGCCTCGGGGCCGCCGAGCCGCCCCAGGGAGGTGGCGGCCGCGGCGGCGACGGCCGGCCGATCGTCCCCGGTGGCGGCGGTCAGGACCTCGAGCACCACGTCGCGGGCCTCCTCGACGTAGACCCGGCCGAGGCTCAGAGCCGCGAGCTGGCGAACGTCGGGGTTGGGGTCGGTCAGGACCCGCTGGGCGAGGGCCTCGCTCGCCGCCGCCGACGGACCGAGGCGGCCCACCGCCGCCGTGGCCTCGCGTCGCACCTCTTCGTCCGGGTGCTCGAGGGAGTCCACGAACACGTCGCGGTCCTCCTGACGGCCGAGGGCGGAGAGCTCCTGGAGGGCGGCCAGGATCACGGTCGAGGTCTCGCCGTTGCGCCCGACGACGGCGCGCAGGAGCGCCGCGGTCTCCGGGTGTCCCGACACCGCGAGCGAGCGCACCGCCGCCCAGCGGACGGACGGGTCCGGGTCCCCCAGCGCGGCGCGCAGGGCGGAGCGGTCCTCGGTTCGGGGGCTCTCGAACCGCGCGATGCGCCCCAGGGCGCGATTCCGCACGACGGCGGGGACGGTCGCCCCGGCGGCGACCTCCACGAGGGCGTCGCGGGCCGCGGTGGACTCCAGCTGTCCGAGGACCTCGATCGCCCAGGAGCGCATGCGAACCGCCTCGGGCCCCTCGAGGGCGACCCTCGGAAGGCCGGCTTCCGGGTCCAGGGCGATCTCTCGCAGCAACGCGACGAGGCCGGGATTGGCGCCCGGCTCCGCGGCGGCGAGGGCGGAGATCCGCTCCATGGTGAGCTGGGCGGACTCGAACGAGATGGCGCCGCGCCACTCGTGCCGGAGGGCGTCCGGCTCGGCCGTCGCCAGCAACCGGAACTCCGGCGCGGAGCGGGGCACCGTCAGGACGGCGAGGTCGAAGGTCCCGGGACCCTGGACCGCGGAGTGGGCGAGCGCCGTCGCCGCGGCCTCCCCGGCACCCCCGACCGCCTCGCTGCGGAGCGCCCGGGCCAGGGAGCGGGCGAAGGCGTCGCTGCCCCACAGACCGGACGCGCCGTCGGGCCTCCGCTCCCGGCGCTCCCTCTCCAGGTCGCAGACCAGGAAGGCGGTCACGGGCGCGCGTCGGCCCTCCTCCTCGAGGCGCTGCAGCATGGGATGGCGCGATACGAGGGTCCACCAGGCCTTCAGGTCGTCGCCGGCCTTCGACCGCACGCCGTACGGCAGCCGCTGACCGCAGGCCGGCAGGGTCAGGAGCACCTCCACCGCCGGGATCTCGCCCAGCCAGCTCCCGATCTCCTCGTCGGAGAGCAGGGTCCAGGGGCTCTCGCGGTCGCCGTCGGCCGGGACGAAGCGGAGTCCGCGCCCGGTCTCCACCGGCAGGTTGAGATAGAGAACCAACTGGTCACCCGGGCTCGCCTGTCTCAGGAGCTCCCCGAGCGAGCGCGTCAACGCGCCGCGCGTCGCCTGTCTCGGCCCGAGGTAGGTGACATCGAAGCCGTAGGCGTCCTCGAGGGTCGCGGCCAGGCTCGCACCGCCGTCGCCGGCGCCGTCCGCGACCAGGGCCAGGTGCGCTCCGGGGGTCTGGGCCGACGGTTCCGAAGCCCTGGCCGTGTCCCGTGGGAGGAGCGCGAGGGCCGCCGGGAGGGCCAACGCCAGGATCAGCGCTCGGCGGAGGCGGCCGGCGCGACGGTGGGGCGTCACGATGCCGTGGGCTCTCATGGGCAGATCTCCCCCCAGTTGGCCGCCGTCGTCTCGGGTCGCAGGAGACACAGTTTCGAGACCAGGATCTCGGCCTTGACCTCGCCCGGCAGGCTCGCTCCCAGCTCGAAGAGTGTCTGGAGCTCCTCGACGATCTGCCGGTCGGTGGCCGACGGCTCGGCTCCCAGGGCCGACGCCTGCTCCCAGTCGTGGAGGGCGACGAAGCAGGCGTTGCGGACCTTCGGGTCGAGACCGGCCTGGAACTCCAGCTCGAGCAGCAGGCTCCGCAGCTCGGCCAGCGCCGGCCCCTGCACGTCCAGCAGGCCCAGGGAGAGGAGGTTGGTGCCCCGGACGATCTCGATCGGCGACTGGACGATCTGCCGGTCGGCGGTGAGCTGCGCGAGGAGGATCTTGGTCTTGCCGATGATCTCGCTCACCGACAGCTTGCCGTCGCCGTTCGCGTCGGCTGCGGGGTCGCGGAGCGTCTGGAGCAGGCTGTAGGTGAAGATGCCGTGACCCAGCTCCGGAAACTCGTAGGCCTCGGCCCGCGCGGCGCCGAGAACCACGAGGCCCGAACCGATCTGCTCCTCCACCGTCCGTTCGAAGCTCGCCTCGGGGAAGGCGTGGCGGGTGAGCCGCACGTCGCCCTCTCCGGCGCGGCTCGTGCCCGTGCCCGAGACCACGCTCTCGACGTCCCCGCTGTGGCAGTGGTCGAGGATCAGGACCTTGCGGTCCGCCGGGATGTCGCGCAGGTACTCCATCAGGTGGCTCAGGCGGATGCCGTCCACCGCGAGCTCGGCGATCGACGCGGTATGAGTGAGCCAGTAGGTGTGCTCGCCGGCGGTCAGGTCCTGCACCCCGTGGCCGGCGAAGTAGATCAGCACGGTGTCCTGTTGCCGGGCCCTTCTCGCCATTCGCACCAGCTCGCGGACGATGCGCCTGCGGGTCGCCTCGTCGTCGATCGCCGTCGCCACCTCCCAGCCCTGGTCCTCGAGGAGCTCCGCCATCTGCCGCGCGTCCGGTACCGCGAAGTCGAGCTCCGGCACGCCCTCGAGCTCCGCGAGGTAGGTGTTGATGCCGATGACCAGCGCGTAGCGCACCGGCGTCAGGTCCTCGGGTTGGGCCCGGACCCCGCTCGTGACGCCGCCGCCGACCAGGGCGATCGCGACGCCCCAGCGGGCGAGAGCGGAGAGGCGCCCTCGGCTCACGGGAGGGACGCCCGGAGGTCGGAGGAGAGGTCGCGCGAGCGGAGCCGTTCGCGGATCTCCTCCCAGGAGTCCGCGCTCCGGTTCAGCCCCGCGACGACGGCGTCGAAGGTGGCGGCCAGGAGCTCGTCGGTGGCGTAATGGTAGGCCACCTCCGCCTCGTAGACCGCCACCTCCTCGAGGTCGGTGCCTTCGTCGAGTCCGAAGAGGAGTCGGTAGTCGGCCTCCGCCGCGTCGCCGGCGGGACCCGGAGGGTAGAGCGAGCGCCACAGGGGCAGATCCACGATCGACTCGGCGTCGCGGGCGGCGCCGCGCGAGACGGCGACCGCGGGCAGTGGCGCCTCCAGGAGCCGCGCGGCGTCCAGGATGCCCGCGCCGTAGCGCTCCTCGTCCCAGGTCGCGTCGTCGCCGCAGTCCGCGCTCGCGGGGACTTTGTCCCCCCCCGGCTGCCAGGCCGTCTCGCGGGCCAGGAGCCGGAACGCGCGGGTCAGCTCGCCGGCGTCGCGCAGGACCTCGAAGTCCGGGTCGCCCCGGTGGCGGGCGAACCAGAGGGCGGCGACGCCCGCCGTGGAGGAGGTCGCGTAGGTGGTCCCCGTTCCCATCCCCGTGACCCAGTCGTCCCCGTCGATAGTCGCTCGCCAGACCGACTCGCCGGTGGCGGCGAAGTCCACCGCCGAGCCCCGGGAGCTATGGGCCCACGGCCGGCAGCCCACGTTGACCGCGGCCACGGCGATCACCGAGTCGAAGCGCGCCGGCCAGACGACGGTGCGCACGTAGTTGCCGGCGGCCGCGATGATCAGGTAGCCGCGCCGCTCGGCCGTCCGGACGGCCTTCCACAGCCGCCAGCTCGGCACCCCGCCCATGGCGATCGAGGCCAGGTCGGTGGCGACGCCGACCCGGGAGCGGTCGTCGCCCGCGAGGTCGAGGATGGCCTGGCTCATCCGCTCGGTGCTGAAGTTGATCACCGAGCTGTTGACCCGCAAGGGCACCAGCCGGGCGCCCCGCGCGACACCGGTGGGGCACTGCCTCTCGCCGTCCTCGTCATCGAGCTGACAGCCGCTGGGCGAGACGATGGCGCTGCCGCTCCCGGTACCGTGGGCCGGGTTGTCCAGCGGCCGGTGCTTCACCCGCTCGTCCAGGGGGTCCTTGCGGTCGCGGGAGTAGTCCCAGCCGACCTCGACCCAGAGGGGGTCGTCGCCCGCGGGGTCGAGCAGCTCGGGGTGCGGCAGGTAGCCGGTGTCGGGGTGGGCGACGACCACACCCGCGGCCTCGGCGCCCTCCACGGCGCCGTGGGCGCGCAGAGCGGCCCAGGCCTCGGGCACCCGCAGGGTGCGGTGGCTCCAGAGGACGTCCGCGGCCGCCCGCTCGTCGTCGCCGGCGCCACCCGATCCGCGGGAGCCGGCGGCGTTCGGGTCGGGCGCGCTCTGCGAGCGGGGAATCGCGGCCTCCAGGACCGGCTCGGCGCGCCGGGCGCCCCACCTCTCCCGCTCGCGGTAGGCCTCCTGGAAGGCGCGTCCGACCGAGATCTCGCCGGCGTTCCCGGACCGTTCGGCCGCGGTGCTCAGGACGACGACGGTGGAGTCGCCCGTGCCGGATGCCGCCGCGTCTCGGGCGCCACCGGCCGAGCGCACGCTCTCGGCGGCCGCCCGGGCCGCCGCCGGGTCGTCGAAGTGGAGGGCCACCCCCTCGCTGGCGACCTCGGACCGGTCGACGCGCACGGCCCGATGGACGACGGCCCAGTCGTCGACGACGACCGGCGCGCCGTGGCGGGTGAGGCCCTGGGCGGAGAGCCGCAGGAAGCGACCGAGCGCGTCCTCGTCGCCCCGGGTCTCCGGCACCGCCCCCCGTGCCGCCGGAGGGAGCGCGAAGAAGCCCGGGTCGAGCTCCCGGGTCGCGGCGATCATCTTGTACCGGTCGGTCGAGCTCGCCAGCTCGGGCGGCAGGAACGTCCTCACGAACACGGTGTCGCTACGGCCGGGCGCGATGGCCTCCCGGACCTGGCCCTGGGGGTAGACGAGCTGGTCGCCGCCGTCGGACCAGAGTCCCACCACCACCGCCCAGACCTCCCGGTCGGAGCGGTTGGTCAACGTGAGCTGGAGCCGGGTCCCGGGGGTCACGCTCTCCGGCACGGGCTCGCCGTCGGGATCGTCGGCGAGGGAGATCTCCAGGTCGACGTCCAGGGCCGAGGCGGGGTTGCCGAGATTGAGCAACGCGTGCCAGCGACCCCAACGGGCGAGCTGCGCCTCCAGCTGTTCCAGAGCGTCGGGGTGCGCCGCGGGGACGTCCCCGAGGATGTCGAGGTCACGTCCCTCGAGGAGGTAGCGGTCGCCTTCGCGGCGTACCCGGATCTGCGCATCGACCCGCTCCGCCACCCGCTCCATCGACTCGAAGCCGTCCACGACGGCCTTCAGCGGCTCCAGGCCCGGGTCGTCGCCGACGTGGACCGTGACCCGGTCGACCCTCGGGACGATCTCGTCGAGGACGGCCCGGGTGTGGGGTCCGACCGTGCCCTCGAGCACCTCGACCTCGGACTCGAAGGCCGCCGCCGAGACGACGCGCACGGTGGCGACCGCCGGCACGGAGCCGTCGAACTCGCGGGTGCCCTGCGGAAAGACCCGCAGCTCGGAGCCCGGCGCCACGCCGTAGGCCCGTCCCGCCGACAGGGTGGCCCGCTCCGTGCCGTCGCCCACCGGCTGGACCGGCACGAAGGCCCGGGGCCGTGCCACCTCCACGCCGAACAGCTCCTGGTCGATCCCGGTGCCTTCGATCTGGGGCGTCTGCGAGGGGAAGCGCTGGGAGACGTCGGAGCGCACCGGCTCCATGACGTCACGGTAGGTCGCGCCCGGCGACGCCTTCTGCAGCGCCCGGGCCAGGAACCAGGTCATGGCGCCGTGGCGGCGATCGTCGAACCGCGTCTCGTTCGAGAGCTGGTTGGCGCGACACCCCGAGATCAGGACGTAGCCGGCGCCCAGCGCGCGGAAGTCGTCCGGCCCCTCCACCGCGCGGCCCGCCCCGGGGTCCGGCGGCGGTGGCGGGCGCAGGTCCGGCGGTACCTGGCGCGGCACGGTGCCCGCCTCGGCCGCCCGCGCGGCGCTGCCGGAGTGACAGGAGTCGAGGATGAAGGTCACGTGGGGCGTCTTGGCGGCCAGCTCGGCCATGAGCCGGTTGATCTCGTCGTCGCGCAGGTCGCGCACGTCGCCTACCCGGGAGTCGTGGGGGACCAGGCTCTCGTCCCAGCCGTCGGGCTCGTCGCCCGAGTCGTCGAGCATCTGGGAGCCGTGCCCGCTGTAGTGGAGGACGACGACGTCGCCCGCCTCGGTCGGCTCGATGAGGCTCGTGCGGATCGCGTCGAGGATGCCCTGCCGGGTCGCCTCGGCGTCGCGCAGGACGCGGACGTTCTCCGGTGGGAAGTCGAAGTCCCCCACCAGGACCGTCCGCATGAGCTCGACGTCGTTACCGCAGCCGCGCAGGTCCGAGAGTCCGGGCGCGAGGTAGTCGTCGATGCCGATCAGCAAGGCCCGGCGGGCGGCGCCCGCCGCCGGGGCCAGAGCGAGGAACAGGAGGAGGGTGGTGGCCGCTGCCAGCGCGGTCGGCAGGACGGCGGGTCGGGCTCCCTGGGTCATCGGCCTCCTCCCTTCGCCCCGGGGGCCAGGAAACGGAGACGGCCGGCGTCCCCCGAGCTCCGGCCGGAGCTCCGTCGGTTACGCCGGGCCGCTCGGTACGCGGGCACCTCGGCTCATGGACAGGCGGACGGAACCGGCCAATCGTTTCAAACCGTCTTCGTCGATCCTACCGCTCGCCGCCCCATGGCCACAAGCGACGCCGTACGGTACGGACGGGTTCGGCTCAGACGGTGATCGTCTCGCCCGAGAACGTCGTGAGCGAGAAGCCGGCGAAGCTCTCCTGGTAGATCGCTCTCTCCTCGCGCAGGAGGCGCAGCGCGATGGCCTCTCCGAGGAGGTTCCCCTCCCGGTCGTCGGAGCGCCAGTGGATCCCCGACATGTCCCGGCCCCACGTGAGGTTGTAGGCCAGCTTGTTGAGCTCGCCGCCGAGTGTCAGCTCCGGTCCGTCGACCCCCGTGATGTAGTCGACCAGCGCGGAGCCGTCGGGCGTCGGCTTCTTGGGCGACGGGAACGGCAACGACTCGTCGAACCACGCCTTGAGCACCGTGACGCAGGCGCCCGCGGTGACGGCGTGGCCGGCCGGGAACGACGGATGGGTGGGGCAGCCGACCGGGAAGAGCTGGGGCAACATCCAGGAGCCGTTGTTGATGCTCAGGCGGGCGTTGTTGATGAGCAGGTTGCGGTCGAAAATGGAACCGAGCGTGATCGTGGCGTTCAACAGGTCCGAGTGGATCGGATGGCTGACCATGCCGGCGAGCGTCGCGTGCACCCGCGCGGCGTACTCCTCCGGGCGGAGGAACCGGTGGACGAACCACTTCTCGTACCAGCAGGAGCGCTCGGCCTTGTGGGCCTTGCCCAGAAGCTCGGCCAGGTGGGCGGCGCCGAAAGTCCCGAATCCGAGTTGCCGGCCGGAGTTCTGGTAGGGGTTGGCCTGATCGTAGCCGGACGCTCCGACCAACTGGTTGAGAATCAGGAAGGCCTTGAAGTAGGCCGAGAAGACCATGTCGCGTCCCGCGACGAAGCCGAGGGCTCGGGGGTCCGTGACGTAGCGGGACTTCGCCCGGCCCGGCGGCGGAGCCGGAGTGCCCCCCGGGAACCCCCGCTGGGACTCGAGCCACTCGTCGAAGGTGGTCAGGAAGTCGAACTCCCGCTTGCCCACGGTGACGCGCTGGCCGACCGGCGCCCCGTCGTAGCTGAACCCCTGGAGCAGGAACTGGGAGACGAGATAGCCGTCCTGTACGCCCGGGTACTCGACGCGGAAGAGGTCGTTGGCGCGGATCTCGCCGGTCACCGGGTCCCGCGGGCCCCGGTAGCCGGAGAACGTGGCCAGCTGCTCGCGGGCCTTGACGGCATCGGGGTGGGCCTCGAAGTCCTGGAAGTTGATGTCGCGCAGGATGGCCATCCAGTAGAGCTCGGCCATCTCGGCCGCGAGCTCGGCCGAGGCGAAGGCGGGCGGCGGGTTGGCGACGCCGATCGCCGGTGAGTCGGGTCCGTCGATGGAGTAGGCCAGGCCGCCGACGGGGTTCGCCAGACGCGACCCGCCGCCGGCCGGGACGGTCTCGAAGGCCTCGAACGTCCCGGCGGTGACGGCGGCCAGCAGAGCGTCGTAGGCCGCGGGGTCGACCTGTCCGAGGTCGTCGTGGGGCAGCGTCTTCGAGAAGTTGCCGATCCGGTTGGAGTAGAGCTCCTCGTCGCCGTTGGTCGCGTGCAGGGGCTCGGGCAGCGCGAGCTCGGCGTCGGCCGCCGCCACGCGGATGGCGTGGGCCTCGAGCTTACGGTCCTGGAGGTTCGCTCCGTGCGGCGGCGCGGGGGCGGTCGACCTCGGCGCCGCGGCTGCCGGCAGTCGGCCCGCGATCGCCCCGAGAGAGGCGGCGCCGAGCCCGCCGAGAAGACCCCGGCGGCTCAGTTCCGAGTGCTTGTGGGCCTCGCGACGAGGGTCGATCGACTTCGCATCGTCAGGGTGCGCCAAAGAACGGATGGGCAGATTCGAGTCCTTCATGGAAGCCTACCTCCAGGTAGGGGGGATGGAGCGCCACAGGCCACCGCGCTCCGAGCACGAGAAAGGAATCAAGAAATACGTAGAAAATGATATCAGAAAGGAGAGCGTTCGGGGTCCCCTCGTTGCGGGCGACCGCCGGAGCAGTTCGGTTCCTGTCCGATGCCGCGGAATCCGGAGGCGGAGGGGCAAGGAGATCGAGCGGCGGAGCGTAGGCCCGGCGCCGGAACGGCGGTGGGTCTCTACGAACCGGGCGCGGTCGCCGCGAGCGCGCGCAGGAGCTCCGGGAGCTCGCCGGCGTCCTGGAAGCGGTCTTCGGGGCGCTTCGCGAGGAGGCGGCCCAGCGCCTCGTCCAGCCCGGGCGGCGCAGGCTGCCCACCGGGCAGGCGGAGTGGCGTCGGGTCGTCGTGGAGGACCTGGTAGAGGATGGCGTAGCGGCCCGGGCCCGAGAACGGCAGGTCCCCGGAGAGCATCTGGTAGAGCAGGACTCCCAGGGACCAGAGGTCGCTGGTCGGGGCCGCTACGCGCCCCCGGATCTGTTCGGGAGACATGTAGGCCGGGGTCCCGAGGCTCGCGTCGGCTTGTGTGATGCGGGACTCCTCCGCCATGAGCGCCAAACCGAAGTCGACGATGACGGGCCGGTCCTCCGACCGGAGGATGATGTTCGACGGCTTGATGTCCCGATGGACGATGCCGGCGCGGTGCGCCGCGTCCAGCGCCTCGGCGATCCGCGCGGCGATGGTCAGCGCACGGCCGGCGGGCAGGGGGCCGCCCTCCAGCACCTTGTTGAGGTCCCGGCCCTCGTAGTACGGGATCACCAGGAACATCCGACCGTCGGCCGTCTCTCCCAGGTCGTGGATGGCGCAGAGCCCCGGATGACCCAGGCGCGAGGCGGCCATCGCCTCCCGCAGCAGGCGGGTCCGCGCGAGCTCGTCCGGGGCGGGGGTGGGGGCCAGGAATTTGAGGGCGACGGTGCGCTGGAGGTGGAGGTCGCGCGCCAGGAAGACCTCGCCCATGCCGCCTCCGCCGAGGCGCTCGACGATTTCGTAGCGCGAGAGGCTTCGGCCCAGGATGGTGCCGGAAGGCGCCGACGCCGGCATCGGCGGCCGCTCCACGACGGCGGTCGGTTCCAGGAAGTCGTCCGCGCTCGCGTGGTGCTGCAGGAGCGACGAGACGAGCCGGTGGAGATCCGGGTCGTCCCCGCACTCGGTCGCCAGGAAGTCGTCGACCTGGGAGGGCTCCCGCCGGAGGGCCTCGCCGAAGGTCTCGCGCGCCTTGTCCCACAGGCGCCGCTCGGTCGAGGAGTCGGTTGGGGAGGGTGCCGCCGGGCCGCCTCGTTGGCGGAGGAAGTCCCGGAGGAAGCGGTGGCTCACGGCCAGAGTGCCGTCCTCCAGGCGCCGCAGGAGGCCCAGCGCCTCGAGCCTCCGGGGGCCCGCGCCGAATCCCTCCCCCGCGCCCCCTCGGGGGTCGTGGGTGAGTCTCTCCTCCTCTTGCTCCGAGAGTGGCCTCCCGCCGCGCGAGAGCTCGACCAGGAGCTCGCGCTCGCTCTCGGCGAGCAGGTCGAAGTCCACCGTGAACAGGTACTGAACCATCGGCTCGCTGTCCACCGCCTCGATGGCCTTCGACAGGTCACCCAACTGCGAGAGCCGCTTCGCCAGGAGCTGGAGGAGATAGGGATGGCCGGCGCAGACGTCCGCCACCTCTTCGGCGAGCTCGGCGGACCAGTCCGGGCGGTCGCGGGCTCGCCGAGTCTGGAGGACGCACTCGACGGCGGCGACTCGTTCCAGCCCCGCGAGGTAGACGGGGGGGCCGAAGCCGTGGAGGAAGGGGGAGGTGGCGCTCCGCTGGTGGCGCAGCTCCCACAGCCGCACGGTCGAGGCCATGACGGTCCGGAGGTGGGAGCCTCCATGGATCAGCTTGCGGAGCTTCGGGAGCAGGCCGGCCTCGCGCTGCGAGACCTCGAGCAGGACCTCCGGCTCATCGATCAGCAGGAGCAACCGCCGATCCAGCCGGGCGACCTGCCGGGTCAGCCGGCGGAGGCAGTGGAACAGGTCGTCGTCGAGAACGTCGTCGATGCCGATCCCGAGCTCCGCCAGGTCTTCCTCCGCGTCCAGCAGCGCCTCGCGGACCTCCTGGTGGAGATCGGCCAGGTCGGTCGCGCCCTCCAGGTTCCAGAACAGCGGCAGATAGGGGAGACCGGGACGCTGCCGGGCGAGGTGCTCGAGCTGGCGCAGGAAGGAGGTCTTGCCGATCCGGCGCGAGCCCAGGACCCAGACCGCGTCGCTCATGTCCTCCATCGTCTCCGCCAGCTCGGCGTCCCGACCGTAGAAGGACTCCCCCCGGACCCACTGCCCGACGACGAACGGTGACGGGCTCACGCCTCGCCCCCGCCCGGCTCGCGCCGGACGGCCTCCAGGTCCTCGATCGTTAGCACGCGGCGTCCGAGGCGGTGGCCGCGGTCGACCAGGGCGCGGCACAGACGCTGGATCTCGTAGGGGCGGCCCGAGGTCGCCTCGACGATCCTCTGCACCACCCGATCATCGACGCGGAAGAGCCCGCGCATCGGCTGGCGGACCAGTCTCTCAGCCTCCGATGCCGGCAGCGGCCGGACCGCGATCCCCTCGAAGAAGTTGAACCACGGGCTCCCCTCGAGCTCCCAGTCGCGTCGGATCTCGACGCCGGAGACGATCGCTCGCAGGCGTTGCGCGAAGGAGCGCATGAAGAGGGCGCGGAGCTTCTGGTTGATCCGCGGGTCGTAGCCGTTGAGCTCGTCGATCTCGTCGATGAGCAGGACCAGCCGGGGCTCGCGGTCGGACCGTTCGTCCAGGCGGCGGAGGACCGCTCGGAGGTCGGTGACGAGGTCCGTGTGGCCGTACCCCGGGTCCGAGGGCGGGTGGCACGGCGCCAGCCCCTCGAGCGTCGGGCCGAGCTGGTGGAAGACCTCCGCCGCCAGGGTGGCGAAGAGCCGCTCCCCCGGCGTCCCCTGCAGGTCCACGTAGACCGGATGGAAAAGGTACTCTGGATCGTCGATCTCCCGGAGCCGCTCCCGCAGGTGGTGCTGGATCGAGGTCTTGCCGATCCTCCTCTCCCCGTGGAGCAGGAGACTGTTGTTCGGCACCGCGGCCACCACCTCCCGGATCAGATCCTCGCGACCGAAGAACTGCTCGCGGCCGAAGACCGGGGCTCCCGCGACGTACGGGTTGGGCCGGCGAGCCAGCGCCCGCGCCTCCCGCCGGCGACGAACGGCCAGGCCGAGACCCCCGGTCGCGAGCGAGAGGACGAGGACGCCGCCGAGGATCCAGGGCCGGCGCCACGGCGGGGCGCGGTACAGGAAGGAGTACTCGGAGACCGCCTCCAGGTCTCCGTCGTCGGCCGCCACGATGCGGTAGGTGGACGCTCCGGCGGCGAGTTCCACGTCGAGGTGGAACTGGGCGACGAAGACGTCCCCGTGCTGGTCCCCACGGGAGGCCACGGGGACCGGTTCGCCGCGCGGGTCCAGGGCGGACAGTCGCACGGGGCCCTCGTCGATCACCACGCCGACGATCCGCTCGGCGGGGTGGTCGACGACCTGCCGGACCGAGCCGTCCTCCATCGCCGCGCGGAGGTCGGTGAAGCGGATCGCCGGCGGCAGGTTGCCGTCGCCTCCCCCGTGGCGCACGAGCCTTCGGGCGATGCCGCGGTACGCGGTGGCGAGCTGGGCGATGGCCCGGGTGTCGTCCGGGTCGATGGCCAGAGCGAGATTCACCGCGGCGAGCGCCGCGTCGTGGTCACCCGCGGCGAGCGCGACGGCGGCGGAGTCGACGAGGCGGTCGAGCTCGACCCGGCGCATCGCCGTCTGCCGTCGCTCGCTCTCCGCCTCCACCAGGGATCGACGCAGCGCAACGGCCTCCTCGTGATCCGGCTCGACCGCCAGGATGCCGCGCAGGAGATCCAGGGCCGCCGCCGGGCGCCCGTCCCGCGCGGCCGAGCGCGCGGCGTCGAGCCGATCCTCGATCATCGGAGCCGGGTCGGCCGCGGTCGCCTCGGGTCGATCGTCCCTTCGCTCGGCCGAGATCGCCTCGAGGGCTGTCGCCAGGGGGCCCTCGACGTCGGCTCGGGGGTCGAGAGCCCGGGCCTGCTCGAAAGCCGCAGCGGCCTCTCGGGGCTTCCCCTCGTCCAGCAGACGACGGCCGTCCCGCGCGAGCTCCGCGGCGGTATCGATGCGCTGCCTCTCGAGCTGTTCCGCGGCCAGGAGGTCGCGGAGCTCGGTCTCGAGCGCGACGGCGCCGGCGTCCGCTGGTTCGAGCGCGAGGACGTCCGCGAGCTCCGTCAGGGCCTCTTCCACCCGCCCCTGGTCGCGCAGCGATCGGACCCGGGCCAGGACCTCGGCGGTGATCTCTTCACCCACCTTCCGCTGCGCGCTCTCGATCTCCCGGATGCGCTCCCGGGCGCGCCCGCGGAACCGCTCGAGCTGCGCCAGGTCCGGCGGGGAGGAGGCGATGGCGCCGAGCCGCTCCTCGGTCTCGAACGCCCGGAGCGCGGCCGCCGGATCGTCCAGCTCCAGGTAGGCGATACCGAGCTTCAGGTAGGGAAAGTAGGAGGTGAACTGCATTCCGTAGGTCCGCGCGTTCGCGCTGGAGTCGCCCTTGCGCGCGACCGCCTCGTTGAGCTCTTCGACGGCACCCTCCCACTCCTCCCGCCCGAGTTTCTGCTTCGCTCGCTGGTAGTGGACGTACCAGGTGTCGGCGGCCGACGGTTGAGACAGGCCCAGGAGGAGCGCGGCGACGAGGGTGAGGAGCGTCCCCCACGACCGACGCCGGGCGCGGCCCCCGGGTCGCGGCCGACCGAGGCGGACGCCGTACTCGGCTCCCTCTGGGTCGGCGTCGTGTCGCGAGCGGCGGCTCATTCGGTGGTTCCGTCGGCCCGACGGTCCTCCCCGTCGGCATCGGGTTCGCAGGGGGCCGAGTCGTCTTCCGGCCAGGGGTGAATCCCGTCGTCCGCGCGGCCGTGGGGTAAGTTGACAGCGGTTCGGCCCCCGCATATTCTCACCGCACTTCGAAGTTTGTCATCTGATTCGAGCCGGGACCCGAAGTCCGGCCCTCCTCCGATCCGCCAGGTTGGGAAGGTCCAGCACGGCCGCGTCGCTCTCGGCGCCGTCGACCCGGCGGAGACGGAGATGCTCGACAGAGAATCGAATCCCAGAAGGAGTTCGGCCTCTCGGGGCCGTGGAGTCCGGTCGGGAGCTCGATGGCTGTCGTGGGTTCTCGCAGCGTATCTCCTCTCGGCCTTCCTCCTCTCGGCCTTCCTCCTCTCCGCGGCCCACGCCCAGACGAACGACGAGGCCTTCGGCGAGCTGCGCTTCAACCTCGAGGCCCCCGGCGCTCGAAGCCTGGCCATGGGCGGGGCCTTCGTAGGCCTCGCGGACGACGCGACCGCGGCCTTCGCCAACCCGGCGGGCCTGCTGTGGCTGATGGAGCCCGAGGTCTCGCTCGAGGGCAGGTTCTCCAGAGCCCGCACCCGTTTCCTGGACGGCGGTCGGATCGAGTGCGAGCCCTCCGGGATCGGGCTGGACACGGCGGACCGGCCGTTGTTCTCGGAGTTCGAGGACGAGTCGGTCGCCCTCGGCTTCCTCTCCTACGCTCGGCCGGCCCGCTCCCGGCGCTGGGCCTTCTCCGTGTTCGCCCACCAGCCGGCCACGGTCGACCTGGCGGTGCGGAGCGAGGGGGCCTTCAACGGGGAGGTCCGGGTGCGGCCGGACGGCTCCGTCACGAGCGCCCGGATCGCCCCGATCCTCGGCGCCGTCGACATCGACATCCGCAGTCTCGGCGTCGCGCTCGCGTTGCGCGCCCGGGAGGGACTGTGGCTGGGCATGGCCCTCGCGCGTCACGAGATGACGCTGACGGCGTCGACGCGGCGCTTCGACCCGCGCCTCGAGGGGGACGGCTTCGGTCCGTCGCAGTACAGCCCGGAAAGCGAGTTCCTGCGCCGTGAGGCGACCGGCGACGACCACGACCTGACGCTCACGGCCGGCGTCCTCTGGCGACCCGGCGACGGCGACATGACGCTCGGGCTCGTCTACCGACGGGGGGCGGAATTCGCGATGAGCTCCCGGTTCACCTGGGGTCCCCTGGCCGTCGCCCTCGGCGGCGACGACCCGGAGGAGGCGGCGGCCCTGTCCGGCGCGACCGGTTTTCGGACCCCGTCGGTGCTGGGCCTCGGCGTCTCGTGGCGGGCGAGCGATCGGTTCCTCGTGTCGGTCGAGTTGGACCGGGTCGAGTTCTCCCGACTCGAGCCCCGCAGGAACGTCCTGCTGAGCGTGCTGCGCCGGGACGGAGTCGAGCTGGCGGACTTCCGGGTCGAAGACGTCCTCGAGCCCCGACTCGGGTTCGAGTACGTGTTCCTGTCTCCGTCGCCCGTGTCGCTGGCCGTGCGCTGGGGAGCCTGGCTCGAGCCGGATCACGGACTTCGCTTCGAGGGGCCCACCGAGGGCAACGAGGACCTGATGGCCCGGTTCCGCGGTGGGGACGAGGCTCTGCACGGGACCCTGGGCCTGGGCGTCGTCTGGGGAGGCGGCCGGCGCCAGGTCGATCTCGCCGTGGACGTGGCGGAGACGGGCGAGGTCGCGACGCTCTCCTGCGTGGTGCGTTTCTGATGACAGGTCTCGACGCACGGCGGGGGGGGTTCGCGGCGGCCGACCTGGAGATCACCGAGATCCTCGAGCGCTGGAGCGACGGCGACGAGGAGGCCCTCGATCTGCTGATCCCGCGGGTCTACGAGCAGCTCCACCGGATCGCCTCCCGGCGCCTGAGCCTGGAGGCGGCCGAGTCACTCCAGACGACGGGCCTGGTCCACGAGGTCTACCTCCGCCTCGTGGGTCAGCGGCGGGCCCAGTGGGAGAGCCGCGGCCACTTCTTCGCCATCGCCGCGCGGATGATGCGCCGCCTCCTGGTCGATCGGGCCCGACGCCGCCACGCCGCCAAGCGGGAGCCGCCTCCCGCGGAGGAGTTCCCGTTCCCGATGGTCAGCACTCCCGACATCGACCTGCTGGCCCTAGACGTGGCGCTCGACGAGCTCGCCTCGCGCTCGCCCCGGCAGGCCCGGGTGGTCGATCTGCGCCACTTCCTGGGCTTGACCATCCGCGAGACGGCCGATGCTCTCGGGCTCTCCGAACGGTCCGTCGGGCTCGACTGGACGATGGCCCGAGCCTGGTTGCACCAGCGCCTGGCTTCGGCGGGCGAAGGAACCCCGCAGGAGCCTCGACGAGGCCGTCGGTGAGGCGAACGAGGAGATCCCCCGGCGCGGCGCGCAGGGGCTCGGCCTCGAGAGTGCCGCCACCCGGAACCCGCCATCCGCGTCTCGAGGGGGCCGATCTGTGCGAGCGATCGTGAGAGTATAGAGGCGGAACCGACACCGAAACCGTCGGGGCGGGTGTCCTTTGGCGAGGGCTTCTCCGAGAGCCGCGAAGGATCCACCGGTTCGGCGCATCCAATCCGTAGAGGGGCGACCAGCACCCGGCGATCGGCCGTCACGCGGAGCCCCGGGAGAGACCATGACCGCCGCCTGGCGCAAGAAGGGGAGTGGACCGCGGGCCGAAAAGGCTCTGGTGCGGGCTCTGCTCGCCGGCGACGAGGCGGCCTTCGATACGCTCGTGGAAGAATACGTGCCCCCGATCTACCGCTATGCGCTGCGCCGGACCGGCGACCGGGAGACGGCCCGTGACCTCACGCAGACGACGATCTGCAAGGTCATCGCCAAGCTGCCCGGTTTCCGCGGCGAGGCCGGTCTCGGGACCTGGCTCTTCGCCTGCTGTCGCAACGAGATCGCCATGCACTTCCGGCGCCGGTCGAGCGCCGGCATCGAGGTGCCCTGGGCGCCGACGGAAGCCCGCGGAGACGAGCCGTCGGGTGTGCCGATGGTGCCGTGCTCCGCCGACGGCCCGGAGGAGAGCTTCCTGCGGGGGGAGCGCACGGCCCTCGTCCATCAGGCGTTGGACCAGCTCCCCGGCCACTACGGCAGGGCGCTCGAGTGGAAGTACATCGAAGGCCTGCCGGTGCGGGAGATCGCCCGCCGACTGGAGCTGGGAGAGAAGGCGGCTGAGTCGCTGCTCACCCGGGCGCGGGAGGCCTTCCGCGGTGGCTACCGCCGGCTCGTCGACGGCGCCCCGGACGGTTCCGGGCACGCTCCGGCCGCCGCTCTTCTGAGGACGACATCGTGACCGACTCCCGCTCCCCCGACCGCCGCCCTCTCCTGGGGCCCGAGGGGCCCGCGGATCCGGACCGCGAGGTGCGCGAGCTCCTTCGCTCGGCGGGACCCCGGCTGGAGATGCGACCCGAGGATCTCGACATCGTGAAGCGGGCGGCGCGGGGCGAGTGGCGGAGGCTCGTCGACGAGCGGCCGCCGAAGCGCGGGTGGAGCCGGCGACCGCTCCTGGCCGCTGCCGCCGCTGCCGTCGCCGCCGTGGGGCTCGCCTGGTGGCTCCTGGCGGCCGGCGGACCGCCCGAGTCCGTCGCTGTCGTGGAGGTTCTCGACGGCTCCGGCGCCCTGGCGGGGTCGGACCCGCTGGAACTGGGCGATCCGGTCCTCGACGGCGCCTCGATCGCGGTGCCCGTCGGCGGCCGTCCCCTCGGGTTGCGCTGGCGCGACGGACGCTCGGTCCGCCTGGCCCCGGGGAGTCGGATGACCGTCGCCTCGCCCTGGCGTCTCGAGTTGACGGTGGGCTCCCTCTACGTGGACACGCCGCCCTCCGTCGCGCCCGGGCGTCCGTTCACGGTGGCGACGCCCGCCGGCCTGGTGGTCGAGCGGGGCACCCAGTTCGAGGTCAATCTGGCGACTGTCGGAGCGCCGCTCCGGGTCCGGGTCCGGGAGGGAGTCGTGGAGGTGGACACCGCCGGTGGCGACGTGGCGGTCACCGCCGGTCAACAGTGGGTCCTCGGCCCGGACGGCGAGGGGTCGATCGAGTCCGTGGATCCCTGGGACGACTCCTGGTCCTGGGTGCTGCGCGCCGCGCCGACCCCGACGGTCGAGGGCTCGGACCTCGCCTCGTTCCTCGAGGAGGAGTGCCGCGAGGCCGGTTGGCGCCTGGTCTGGGAGAGCGCCGAGCTGGCCGCCGAGGCGGCCACGGTGGAGCTCCACGGCTCGGTCGACGGGATGACGCCGGACCAGGCCGTGGCGGTGATCCTGGCGGGCAGCCGTCTCGACTACCGGCTCGAAGAGGGGCGTCTGTTCGTCGGCAACGCCGGCGCCGGGCCGTAGCTCGGCCGGCGTCGGCGAGCGTCGCTTCCGTCGGACCTCCCGCCGTGGGGACCCCCCCCTCGGTCAGAACTCGTAGCGCAACCCCGCGGAGGGCACGAACCCGGGCCACTCCTCGAGCTCGAAGCCTAGCGTTCCCCGCTGGTCGTCGATCTGGAAGTCGAAACCGCCGACGTTCCTGCGGTCGTAGACGTTCTGCAGGTCGAGGAAGGCGACGAGCTCCCCGCCTCCGACCCGCCAGGAGCGGACGAGCCGCAGATCGAGACGGTGGTAGACGGGGAGGCGCTCGCTGTTGAGGGGGCCCAGGACGGGCACGAAGGTGCTCTCGCCGAGGTCGTCCTCGACCTCCTCGAGGCGGATGGGGGTGGTGGGCCAACCGCTGTGGAGGCGCCAGGCGAGACCGAGTCGCCAGTGGTGTCCGAGGCGCAGGTCGAGGGCCAGGTTGAACGCGTGACGCTGGTCGTACAGTCGCCGGGTCCAGCGGCCGTCGAGCCGATCCTCCGTCGCGGCGAGGGCGTAGTTCACCCACCAGAGCAGCCGCTCGCCGGCCTGCCCCTGGAGGAACAGCTCGATGCCCTCCGCGCGGCTCTTCGAAGGGGCGAAGAGCACCCTCTCCGGCTCGACTTCGGGGAAGGTGTTGATGGGCTCGAACAGGTTCTCCCAGCGTGCGCGGGGATCGGAAATCACCTTCCGGTAGGCCTCGATCCGCAGGAGGATTCCGTCGTACCCTCCCGGAAGCCTGCGTTCGAGGCCCAGGATCCGGTGCTCGGAGCGCTCGACGGGCTGGAGCGTGGTCTCGCCGTCCTCGGCCTGGAGCTCGAACGGCCGATGACTCTGGTGGTACAGGCCCCAGGCGGCCCGCACCAGGGTCGAGGGCTCGAGACGCCAGACGAGGCCGAGCCGGGGGCTCCACACCGCCTGGTCGGTGCTCGAGTGGCGGTCCCATCGAAGGCCCGCCTCCAGGGTGACGGCCTCGGTGAGGCGCACCCGGTCCGTCAGGTAGAGGCCGGAGTCGGTGGACCGGAAGTCGTCGTGCACGCTCGTGACATGGGGCGGAGGATCGTCCCGGCCCGCTTCCCCGTCCGCCGGTACGCCATCGAGGACGTCGGCGCCCGGCGGCTCCCGCGGTGGTGGTTGGGGACCACGAATCGAAGCCAGGGGCGTCTCGAAACGGCGCGAGCTGTCGTAGTCGATCCTCGTCTCGATCTCACGGACCCGCCAGCCCCAGGCGATCTCGTGGCGCCCCACCCGATGGTCCACGGACTGACGCAGCTCGCCGATGTCGGAGTCCCGGCGGTCGTCCACCTGGAAATCGCCGGTCTCCTCGGTCTCCAGGGCGACCCGGTCGCTCTCCATCCGCACGGTGGAGCCGGCGGTGGTGAGGAGGTGGTCCGCCCCCACGATGCGTTGGTGGGTGAGCCAGAGGTGGGTGTTGCGATAGTCGGTGTGGAAGCGCTTGAGGTCCGCGTCGATCCGCTCCCGGAAGTCCAGGCTGTCGCCGGCGGCGAGCGCGTGGACCCGCAGGCTGTCCCGCTCGCCGAGCCGCACCTCGCCCTTGAGGAAGGCGTCCCAGTACCTGGGGTCCTCGGAGTCGAGGAGCTGGCTGACGACGCCGATGGAGCCACGCCGCACCTCGGCGAGCCAGTGACCCCGCCCCTTCGGCAGCGGTCCGCCCCCGCCGACCTGCCCGCCCAGGATCCCCACGCCCGCGCGCCCGTGGACCTCGCCCTCGGGCTCCCTCGTCGTCAGGTCGAGCACGCCGCCCATGCGGTCCCCCCGGGTCGCCGAGAAGCCTCCGGTGGAGAGCTCGGCGCCGGCCAGGGTCGAGGGAGCGACGAAGCTCGCCGCGTCGTCGTAGTCGCGGAGATGGAAGGCCTGGTAGAGCTCCTGGCCGTCGAGGAGGATCTTCGTCTCGTCCCGTCTTCCGCCCCGCACCTGGATCCGCGCCGTGACGTCGCCCGCGCTGATCCCCGGCAGCAGGCTCATGGCGCGGAAGATGTCGTCTCCCAGGTGGGGGAGCGCCTGAAGCTGCTCGCGGGTGAGGCCGAGGCCCGCCGTCGGCTCCTCGCCCAGGAGCGAGACGAGGCTGGGGACGACGACCACCTCCTCCATCACGAGGGTCGACGGCTCGAGGAGGAACACGACCTCCACCGGTCCCTCCCGCGGCGCGGCTCGGGTCCCGACTGTGGCCCGCGCCGGCAGGTACCCCTGCGCCCGCGCCTCCAGCGTCCGCAGCCCGTCTTCACCCGGGGCGAGCTCGAAGCGGCCGTCGCCGTCCGTGATGGCCTCCACGCCGCTGTCGACATCCCGCACCCGCGCCCCGGCCAGCGGGCCGGCGTCGGGCACGCCGACGACGGCGCCGCTCACGCCGCCGGGCTCGCGGTCCGCGGACCCCGCGGGAACGACGACCAGGGTCCCGTCGGGCCCCTCCAGCAGGTCCAGCCCGTGGGGTTCGAGGAGCTGGGCCAGGATCGCCCTCGCGTCGCCCGCCGGGTCGGGCTCCGCCTCGACCCGGAGGTCCGGCGTCACGACCCGACTCGTGTAGACGATCGGAAGGCCCCGTTCGCGGAGCTCGTCGAGCGCCTCCGAGAGGGGCCGGCCGCGGAGGCTGTCGTGGTCGTCCCGGGCGGCCCACGCCGGTCCGGAGACGATCGTCATCACCGCCGGGAGGGCCAGCAGGAGGAGCAGCACGAGGGGCAGCAGAGGCGAGCCGACACGGACCCGGCGCGGGCCGGTGCGGTTCCGGGGCGGTTGCGGCCGGGGCGGGCCGCCGTTGTTGCCAGTCTCCATCGCGCAGCCCCCAGGCAGGGAATCGACGGTCTCGGTGGGCGAGAGAGTACCAGCCCGTTCCGGCGGCGGCGATCGCTCCGGGGCGGGGTGTCGGGCTCCTGGCCCGCGTCGTGCGACGCTCGCAGCCGTTTGGGTCTACCCGCTCGCGGTCCGCCAACTCCGCCCTGTTCCATCCGGGGTCGTCGCCTGTCTCACCCGACGACAGGAGGCCGCCGAGGCGTCGACCCCCGGCCGGGGGCGGCGCGGCCCGGCCCGACATCCACCCCATACCCACCCGAGGAGAATCGTCCATGCCAGAGCAGCAATCTTCCGGCCGTCGCATCCACGGCCTCCTGTTCGCCGCCGCACTCGTCTTCCTGACGGGTCTCACCCCGGTGCGCGCCGAGACGGCCCCCGAGTGGGTCGCGAGCCTGCCCGTCGGCTCGTCCCTGAGCGCCGGGATCGGCGGCTTCGTCGTCGACGCGGCCGGCGTCTCCTACGCCACGGGGACCTCCGGTCCGTCGTTCAACAACGACGTCACGACCGTTGCCTGGGCGCCGGATGGGACGCTCCTCTGGTCCGACACCTGGAACGGCGGCGGCGACTGGCACGACGCGGCCCACGACGTCGACCTGGCGGGGGACGGCACCCTCTGGGTCACGGGCAGCACCCCCGACCCGAACAAGTACGCCGACGTGATGCTGCTGCAGTACGACGCGGCCACGGGCGCCCTGCTCACCGAGATCGACTACACTCGCGGCCCGTTCCTCTCGGAGAGCGGCCGCCACGTGGCGGCGGACGGCTCGGCCGTCTTCGTCGCGGGCTCCACCGTTGGGGACGGCGGCGATGCCCTGATCCTGAAGTTCGACGGCGGTCCGGTCCCCGTGTGGACCCAGGTGTGGGACGGCCCGGCCTTCGCGCCCTTCTCGCAGGACTCCTCGCAGGACCTGGAGCTGGACCCGGCGGGCAACCCGGTGGTGCTGATCCACGGCGTGATGTCCTCCCAGCACCCGGACTACGTGGTGGTGAAGTACCACCGCGACACCGGCGCGGTCCTGTGGGAGTCGACCTGGGGTGTCAGCGGCGGGGACTTCCCGACCGATCTCGAGATCGACTCCGTCGGCGACGTCTACGTGACCGGCACCGGCATCGACTTCACCGACAAGTACAGCACGGTGAAGTTCCGCGGTAGCGACGGCGTCCTCCTGTGGCAGGAGTACGACGCCGCCGGCCTCGACGATGCGGCCATCGCCCTGGCGCTGGACGGGCAGGGCGGCGTGATCGTCACCGGCCATGTGGATCCCGACGGCGACCGCTCGAACTTCAACGACGACTTCTACACCGTGCGTCGCGACGCCGCGACCGGGGCGTTCGACTGGAGCCACCGGTACGGCGACCCGTGCGTCGGCTGCTTCGACGCCCCTTCCGACGTCGCGGTGGATCCGGCGGGCCGGGTCTACGTGGCCGGATCGACCAGCTCCGCCCCGTACAGCGGCACCGTGATCCAGTTCGTCCTCGACCTCGCCACCGGCGTCGAGAGCGACCGCGGGATCAGCGACCAGGGCGGCACCGGGTTCCTGCGCTTCGACGGCGACTTCGACCTGTTCGATGGCGGCCGCACGAGCCATCCGAACACCGGCGAGGTGGAGATCAGCGCCGCGAAGTGGACCTCCCGGATGACGGGTCTGCCGACCCTCGAGGTCGCCGGCTTCGTCGCTGGCGGCATGGCCACGCTGACGGTCACGAACGTGACCCCGGGGGCGACCCAGTACGTCCTCGGCAGTGCCGCCGGTCTCGGCGTCACGCCGGTGCCGCAGCTCGGCGTCGACCTCGACCTGCTGCAGCCCCGGCTGCTGGTCTCCGGAGTCGCGGACGCCTCGGGTACCTTCGAGGCGACGGTTCCGGTGCCGCCGGCCGCGGCGGGCCGGACTCTCTGGCTCGAAGCGGCCGAAGACGGTGGCACCACGGCGCCGGTCTTCGTGCCCGTTCCGTAGCGTGCCGTAGTCGGGGGCGGCCCACGGGGTCGTCCGGAGGAAAGAGCCCCGTCGCGGATCGCTCCCGCGTCGGGGACTCACTCCGTGGCGCCGGGCTCAGAGGGCGGGGGCGAGCCGCGGCCGTCCGTCGGCCAGCTCGACCCGGTAGCTGTCGAGAATGCCGAGCAGGGACCGTCCCGCCATCTCGGCCGGCAGCTCCACCTCGCAGCGCCAGCCACCGCGCGTGGGCTCGAGCTCGACCGGCCGGTGGCTGCCTCCGGAGGCGAAGAGGCCGGTGATGGTGCCGTCGGGTTCGTGGAAGACGGTAGCGCGCATGGTGACTCTCCTCGGGCCGTTTCAAGGTACAGGCGAATCCCCCGTCCGGCTGTTACGCCGGTCGGAGGATCCACACCCGTCGGAGGGTCGAGGCCGCAGCTGGGGCCGCGGCCGAGGTCCCGGCGTGCCCGAGAGCCCGGGGAGCGCGGGGGCTCACTCCAGCAGGCCGAGGCTCCAGGACAGGACCGCGCGCTGGGGCGCGGTCGGCGGGGCGTCGCTGCGTTCGAGGTCGGCGGCGAGGTCGGTGAGGGCGCCGGCGGCCTCGCGGACCGCCTCGCTCTCGTCCTCCCGGACCGAGGTCACGGCGCGCTCCAGGGCCGCCGCCACCTCGAGCTGGAACGACAGGAGCTCGTCGAGGGCGCCCGCGGGCACCTGGACGCGGGGGTCCATCACGACCTGGAGGGGCTCGGTCGCGACCCGACCGCCGGCGTGGAGCCGGACCTCGTAGCTCCCGGGCGTCACGAAGGCGCCCTCGGGCTCCACCGGCGTGGGTCGACCGGGGACGGCGGCGATGGAGTAGGAGCCACCCAGGGTCTCCGGCGGGGCGAGACGCAGATCCCAGACGAAGCGGTGGTGCCCCGGGCCGGTGCCCGGGAGCGACGGCTCGCCCAGCCAGACGTCGGCGAAGTACACGCGGGCCTCGGGCTCCGCGGGGGCCTCGTCGCTCGAGAAGCGTCGGAGCACGCGACCGTCCGAGTCCGCGATCTCGATCGCCACGGGCCCCTCGATCCCGTCCGGGAGCAGGTAGTCGAGGACCGCGCCCACGGGCGGGTTCTCGCCCCGCGGCGCCTCCAGCGGCAGCGGCGTGTCGCGGTTCTGGTTGAAGCGCAGGCGCACGGCGGGAGCCGGCGGCACCAGGACCGGGTCACCGCCCAACCGCGGGCCCGCCGCCAGGTGGCGCAGGGGCGCGATCGCGTCGAGCGCCCAGATGCCGCGGCCCTCGGTCGCCAGGATCACGTCGTCCTGGTGCACCAGCAGGTCGTTGATGCCGGTGGTGGGCAGGTCGAGCTGGAGGCTCGCCCAGCTCGCGCCGTCGTCGAACGAGACGTGGACGCCCCGGTTCGTGCCGGCGAAGAGAAGCCCGGGCGCCTCGGGGTCGTGACGCACGACGCCGACCCACTCGTCGGTCGGCAGGCCGGCGTCGATACGGCTCCAGGTGGCGCCGAAGTCGCGGGTCTTCCAGGCCAGGGGGCGACGGTCGTCGAGGCGGTGGCGGTCCGCCGAGAGGTACGCCGTCGCCGGGTCCGTGGGCGACGGGTCGACGAAGTTGACCTTCGTCCAGTCGTCCATGTCCGGGGGCGTCGCGTCCGTCCAGCTCGTGCCGCCGTCGCGGGTGAGCTGGACGCGGCCGTTGGTCGTCCCCACCCACACCTGTCCATCCGCGGCCGTCGAGGGCGCGATCGCGAAAATCACCCCGAAGCCGCAGGCCGTCGCGCGCTCCACCGGCACGTCGCCCTCGCATCCGGCCGTGCCCTCCACGGTCCCGGTGAGATCCGGGCTGATGGTCTCCCAGCTCGCGCCGCCGTCCAGCGAGCGGAAGAGGACCTGGGCGCCCACGTAGATCGGGTGGGGCGGCCGCTTGGAGATCGCCAACGGCGTGATCCAGTCGTAGCGGTAGCGGGTGGTTCCGGGGCGGGCGGCGTAGCTCGAGACGGGCCAGGGGGAGACGTTCTGCACCTGGCCGGTGCGCCGATCCCACTTCGAGATCCGGCCTCCCAGGCCCGCGCCGAAGACGATGTCCGGGTCCGCCGGGTGGGGGACGTCGCCGTCGCGCTCGTCGCCGCCCACGGGGCTCCAGTCGCGGAACGTGATCTGCCCGTAGTCGCTGCGGCTGGCGATGCCCACGGTGCCCGAGTCCTGCTGGCCGCTGTAGACGCGGTAGGGGAAGGCGTCGTCCGCCGCCAGCCGGTAGAACTGGCCCGTGGGCTGGTTGTACCAGGAGCTCCAGGTGGCGCCACCGTTGAGGGTGACGACGGCGCCCTGGTCGGCGCCCGTGATCATGTGGCTCGGGTCGGTGGGGTCGATCCACAGGGCGTGGTAGTCGTCGCCGCCCGGCGAGCTGCGGACGATCGGGAAGGTGGCCCCGCCGTCGGTGGAGCGGCGCAGCGGTTGACCGCCGGCCCAGAGCGTCTCGGGGTCGCTCGGGTGGGGGACGAGGAAGCTCATGTAGCTGCCGGCGAGGCTCGCGTCCGGGTTGACCTGTCGCCAGCTCCCGCCGCCGTCCTCGGAGCGCCACAGGCCGCCGCCGTCGGCGGTCTCCACCGCGGCCCAGAGTTGCCGCGCCTCCGTCCCCGGCGCGACCGCGAGTTCGATCCGGCCCAGCGGCCCGGCCGGCAGGCCGTCGCCCGCCACGGCGCTCCAGGTGCGTCCGCCGTCGGTCGACCGGTGGATGCCGCTGCCCGGCCCGATGGTGGGCTGGAAGTAGTCGAGCCACGGCCAGCGGCGCACCTGCCAGAGGGAGGCGTAGATCACGTCGGGCAGCGCCGCGTCGGCGGCCAGGCTCACGGCGCCGGTGTCGTCGTCGAGGAAGAGGACCCGGGTCCAACTGGCGCCGGCGTCCTCGGTGCGGAAGACGCCGCGCTCGCCGCCGGGTCCGAACACGGGTCCGAGAGCGGCGACGAGGGCCGTGTCGGCGCTCCGCGGGTCGACCCAGAGGTCGCCGATGTGACGGCTCTCCGGCAGGCCCACCCAGCTCCAGGTCTCGCCGCCGTCGGTGGAGCGGTAGATGCCGTCGCCGTCCACGATGTCCCAGCGCTGGTGCACCTGCCCGGTGCCGATCCACAACACCCGGGGGTCGGAGGGGGCCACCGCCAGCGCGCCGATCGAGGCGCTGCCGTAGTCGTCGAAGAGCGGCCGCCACGTGGTGCCGACGTCGTCGGTCCGCCAGACGCCGCCGTCGGCGGCGCCGAGGTAGAAGGTCGCCGGATCACCGGGGATGCCGGCCACCGCCGTCGCCCAGCCGCCGCGGTGGGGACCCACCAGGCGCCAGTGGAGGTCGTTTGGCAGGTCGAGCGCCGCGGCTGGAGCCAGGCTCGACAGTAAGGCGATCACGAGGCACGAGAGGGCGAAGCCCCTCGGGGCCCCGGTGGCAGCGAGGGCGTGACGGAATCGGGTCATAGTGTCTCCTCTTTCTCCGAGGCGAGCATACCGGGCTCCGGGGGTCCTGCGCCCGTTCCCTGCGTCGGCGTAGCGGGTCGAGGTGCTTGACGAAGAAAAGTAGCGATGTTGTTTTTCTCTCGTGCTGAGGGAGCCGACCCAGGAACGGAGTCAGAGGAGTCTCGAGCGACTTCTCGACGCGGCGGAGGAGCTGGTCGAGGAGCGTGGCTTCGAGGCCACGAGCCTGCGCGCCCTGTGCGATCGAGCGGGCCTCACCAGCGGTGCCTTCTATGCCCGGTTCGTGCGCAAGGAGGACCTGATCCTCGCGCTGGTCGAGCGGCTGGAGCGACGCCTCCTCCGGCCGGTTCTCGAGCTGGAGCGGGTGGCGGAGGACGGTCGTCCGGTGGCGGCCGTCCGGGCGCTGCTCCTCGCAGCCGCCGACCTCTACCGAGGGCACCCCGGACTCTTCCGTTCCCTGACCTCGCTGGCGCGCCGGGATCCGGAGGTGGCGACCGCCCTGCGCCGCCTCAACGATCGCACCCTCGAACGTGTCCAGGCGGCGGCCGGGTCGATCGTCGCCCGGGCCGACCACCCGCGGCCCGAGCTGGCGCTTCGCCTGGGCCTCGTCGCGACGACCGTCACGCTGCGGGAGCTCGTCCTCGAACGCAACCTGTTCGACGACGCGCCGGCGCTGCCGGACGAGCTCCTGGTGGACGAGCTCGTCGCGATGCTGTTCGGTTACCTCGAAGAGGGGCGTCGTGCCGTCATCCGGGACTGATCGCCGCGGGGAGCGTCGGAGCCGGCGTTGGCGGCGCTTCGGGGTTGCGCTGGCCGTGGTGACAGCGATCTCGGGCGCGATCGTGGCCTGGGCCCTGGCCGGCGTGTCGCCGGATCCGTGGCACGATGCCGGGCCTGCGCCCGCGCAGCCAGCGGGAGAGCGATCGGCCTCGATCGAAGTCGTGGTCGAGCCCTCGGCGTCCCGGATCGACGAGACTCTGTCGATCTCGGTGTCCGGCCTGGTTCCGAGTGAAGAGGTCGTTCTGAGTCTCTCGACGGAGGACGCGGAAGGGGTCGAGTTCGTCGCCTGGGCTCGCTACCGGGTCGACGGGGAGGGTCGCGTCGACCCGTCGACCCGGGCGCCCCTCGGTGGCACCTACCGCGGCCTCGACGGTCAGGGGCTCCTGTGGTCGGGACGGGCGGGTGGGGAGCGATCGTTCGCTCATTCGGCCAGCTGGGGCCGTCGAACCTACCGGTTGCGGGCGGAGTCCGGTGCGGGCTTCGCCGAGGCGTCGTTCGAGCGCCGCTATCCCTGGCCCCGGGTGCGCCACGAGCCCGTCCGCGAAGGGGGCGTCGTCGGGGAGCTCTGGCTGCCCGGCCCCGAGGGCGCGTTCGACGAGTTGGCGCAGGGCGGCGCTGCCATCCTCCTCCTGGGTGGATGGGGCGACGGCCCCGCCCCCCTGCGCTCCGCGCTCCTGGCCGACCGGGGCTTCGTCGTTCTGAACCTGGGCTTCCACGGCTGGGAGGGTCTGCCGCCGAACCTCGTGCAGATCCCCGTGGAGACGGTGACCCGAGCTCTCGATCTCCTGCGCTCCCGCCCGGAGGTGGGCGAGGCCCCGGTCGGCCTTTTCGGTGTCTCCAAGGGCGCCGAGCTGGCGCTCCTCGCCGCCAGCGCCGACGATCGGATCTCCGCCGTTGCCGCCTGGGTCCCGGCCTCCGTCACCTTCGCCGGGATCGACCTCCGCGACCCGACACCGGGTTGCTCCTGGACCTGGCGGGGCGAGCCGGTGCCCTGCGCGCCTCCCCGGCTCGGACTGCCCGAGATCCGCAACACCGTCCGGCTCCTGCTCGGCTGGCCGGTGTCCTTCCGCCACGGCTACCTCGCGGCCTTGGAGGCGACGCCGCCGGAGGCCCGGATTGCCGTCGAGAGGATCGCGGGCCCGGTGCTGCTCGCCTCCGGCGGCGACGACCGGCTCTGGCCCAGCGCCGAGATGGCCAGGGAGGTTGAGGACCGGCTCCAGGCCCGGGGGTTCCCGCACCCGGTGGTGAACCACGTCTTCCGCGAGGCGGGTCATGGCCTCGCCCCCGCCCTGTGGCCTCAGGGCGGAGGCCCCTCGCGCTTCCTGATCCGGGGCGGCGACGCGACGGCGAACCACCTCGCGGGCCGCCAGGCGTGGGCCGAGACGGTGGCCTTCCTGGACTCCGCCCTCGGCGACTGAGCTCGTCGTCGTCTTTCTCCGTTTTCGGGGAATCGCGGCTCCCTCGTCCGTCCCCAGGGGTGAGCCCGACGATCCCTACGATGGAGGACGAGACCGATGGAGACCCGAGGATCCAACCAGCAGCTCCGGCATGGACAGGAGGCCCGGTTCGAGAGGCGCCCCCGAACGAGCGAGCCGGAGGCCGCCGCCCTGTCGGCGGCCGACGAGTTCGTGGCCTACGCCCTCGGGTTCGACCGGGACCATCGCCGGGCCGGACGGACCGTGCCGGAGGCGCCGGAACGACGCGAGTTCGTCGACTCGTTCTGGACTTTCGTGGAGCGGTTGGAGACGGCGGTGGGCGGCCGGCCGGCCTCGGCCCTGCCGGAGCTCCGCAGGGCCGTGGTCGAACGGGTCGGCCCGGTGCTCTTCCGCTCCCGGCCCATCGCGCGTTCGTACTGGAAGCCCCACGGCTACACCGGCGACTTCCGCACGATGGAGCTGATCTACGACCTCGAGGAGCGAGCGGGCCTGGATCCTACGCAGCCCGCCCTGGTCAACGGCCTCGACTTCTTCTACTCGACGCTGCACTCGGTGCGCGGCGTGTGGGAGCGGCGGTGGGCGTTCCGGGACCTCCTGTCGCGGCGGCTGGAGGAGAGCGCAGGGCGAGCCGAAGGGGAGGGCGGCGGCCTCGCCGTGCTGGACGTGGCGTGCGGCGGCGCTCGCTATATTCGGGACGTCGTGGCGTCGGAGCTCGACACGTCGCGGCTCGAGCTCCTGGCGATCGACCAGGACGCGGCGGCGATCGAGGCGCTGCGGCGCGGCCTCGCCAGCCTGGGCCCGCGGTTGCAGGCCGTCTCGATCCCGATCACGGCGCTCCCCGGCGCCGTCGGGGAGCGGACGTTCGACGTCGCCCTCTCGTCGGGTCTCTTCGACTACCTGGACGACGACTCGGCCCGGAGGTTGCTGGCCCTCATGGCGTCGCGCCTGCGCCCGGGCGGCACCCTGGCGATCACGAACTTCCACCCGGACGACCCGTCCGCGTTCTGCAAGGACTGGCTCGGCGACTGGCAGCTCGTCTTCCGCCGGGAGGCCGAGGTCCGCGACCTGTTCCCCTCCGATCTCGAGGTGACCACCCGACGCTCCGGGGACGGCTCCCTCGTGCTCGCGTTCGGGCGACGAGCGAGCGCCGTCGGAGGCGAGCGATGAGCACGGGGGTGAAGCGCCTCGAGGGGGCGACGCTGCGCTCCTGGCGGGTGACGGTCGGCGCCGTGGTGCTGGTACCGTTCCTCGGCTTCCTCGCGGCCGTCGTCCATCTCTGGGGCGAGGTTCTGCGGCCGGCGGACCTGCTCTCGTTCCTCGGCTTCTACCTCTTCACGGGCTTCGGCATCACCGTGGGCTACCACCGTCTGTTCACCCACCGGGGGTTCGTCGCGGTCGGACCGCTCCGCTGGTTGCTCGCGGTGGCGGGCTCCATGGCGGTGCAGGGACCGATCCTCCGGTGGGCCGCCGACCATCGACGCCACCACCGGCACAGCGACCAGCCCGGAGATCCCCACAGCCCCCACGTCGGCGAGGAGGACGACCTCCTCGGGCTCCTCCGGGGCTTCGCGTGGGCCCATCTCGGCTGGTTCTTCGACGCGGAGAAGAGCCGCGCGAGCGTCTACGCCCCGGACCTGCTGCGCGACCCTCTGGTCCGCCGGGTCGACCGGCTCTACCCGCTATGGATCGCCCTCTCCCTCGGCCTGCCGACGTGGGTCGGCTGGCTGGCGACCGGGAGCGCGGACGGGGCGTTGCGGGGTCTCCTCTTCGCGGGCTTCGCGCGGGTCTTCTTCGTGCAGCACGTCACGTGGAGCGTCAACTCGGTCTGTCATCTCTTCGGGAGCCGCGGGTACCGCACTCGGGACGAGAGCCGGAATCACCGCCCGATGGCGATCCTGGCGCTGGGCGAGGGCTGGCACAACAACCACCACGCCTTCCCGGGCTCGCCCCGGCACGGCCTCGACCGGGGGCAGTGGGACCCGTCCTGGTGGCTGATCCGTGGCCTGGAGAGGCTTGGCCTCGTGCGCGAGGTCAGGCTGCCGAGCCCTGCTGCACTGGAGGGTCGCCGCCGCTAGCCAGCGCGGCAGGAGGGCTACCCGCCGGCCGCCGGATCCTCGCTGAGCTGGTGGCTGTCCTCGGCCCCCAGGTCGAGGCCGTAGACCTCCTTGAGGCTGCGGATCTTCGCCAGGGAGTCGTCGCCGAAGGGGGCCTTGCCCTCGAAGGCGTGGAGGACGATGCCCTCCAGCAGGTCGCCCAGCGTGATGTCGTGGACCTCGGCCAGGGCCTTCAAGACCTTGAGGATGCGCTTCTCGATCCGCACCCCGGTCTGGACGCGCTCGACCCGCTTCGCGGTCATGGGTTCACCCCCTGGCCCGCGACGGCGGTCTCCAGCGGTGGCGGCGGCGTCGCGGCGCGGTCCGGCAGCACGAACTCCCGGCGCGCCCGGTCGCTGGCCAGGAGCTCCGGGCTGTAGTGCAGACCGAGCAGGGCCGGGCCGTCGGTGAAGAGGTCCGGGTTGCGCCCGGCGAAGTCGGGCCACGCCTCGGCCTCGGGGTGGCGCCGGATCCGCTCGCGGACCAGGAGCACCCAGGCCCAGGTCAGCGTGGCGTGGTAGTGCTCGGGCGCCCCGGCTCGCCGGGCGAGCCCCTGGAGCCCGGCCTCGATCCGGGCGAGGACCTCCGGCAGGCCGTGCCGACGCAGGAGCAGCCAGGCGATGCGGACGTGCTCGCGGTGGTCGAAGAGAGCGGGGTCGAGGGTGTCGTCGGAGAACCCGGCGAGGAGGTCGTTGTCGCTGAGGCGAGGCGTCATGGTCAGGCTCCCGGTGTCCGTCATTAGTTATCTATGTACCAAGATAACACACCTGCGGCAAGAGGCCCGGCCACCGAGGCCGACGTCCATCCGGTCCATCCCGTCCATCTCCGTCCAGCTCGACCCGACCCCTCCACGCCGCCCACGGGCCGGCGCTCGCCCCGGAGGGGGCTCGGGAGGCCGGCTTTGCTCGGCGGCTGACGAGCGTCGCTCAGCCGGCCTCCCGATCCCCTGGGGCGGGGGGGCGTGTTGGTTTCGGGGTTGTGCATCGGGAGGGGCTCCCCGGGTGTCGTCCTGAGTGGAGGCCCGTGAGGGCCGGAGTCGAAGGACCCCGTGCCAGGGTGGCTGGAAAGGGGTGTGGTGTTGGGCGCAGCGGCGTGACGGGTCTCGGACCGCGCGGGCTCGACCCGGGACCGGTATCATCAACCGGCGCCCCCAGGCCGGCTCTCCGGAGCCGATCTTTCTCGACGATGACTGCCGACGCCCACGCCCGGTTGCGAGACGCCGTCCGCGAAGGACTGGCGGTGGTCGTCGTGGGCTCGGGGATCACCTTCGGGGCGACGAGGGCCGCCACCGCGCGCTGGGACGGGCTGCTGGAGGACGGAATCGCCTGGTGTGATAAGCGGGTGCCGGGGCTGCCCGACGGCTGGGCCGAGGTTCAGGGCAGGGTCCTCGCGCTGGGGCGCGGCGGCGACCTGGACTCCCTCCTCTCGGTCGCCGAGACCGTGCGCACGAAGCTCGAGGCGAAGTCTGCGGAGTTCGACCGGAAGGACGCTGACGACCTACCGTTCTTCAAATGGCTCGAGGCCGCGGTGGGCCGATTTCGCTACGCCAACCTCCAGGCCGAACGCCGGGGCGCCTTGGACGCCCTGGCCGGGCTTCCCTGCCCGCTTTCCACCACCAACTACGACGGCCTGCTCCGTCAGGCCACCGGCCGCCCCGTCCTGACCTGGCGCCACCCCCAGGCGTCCAACGAGGCCGTTCGACTCCTCCGGGAGCCGCAGAGTGCCGTGCTCCATCTCCACGGCCACTGGCGGGATCCGGGCTCCGTCGTCCTCGGGATCCGGGACTACCAGGAGCTGCGCGATCACCGGAAGATGCAGGCCTTCCAACAGGCCGCCGGAGCTACCCGGTCGTTCGTCTTCGTCGGCTGTGGCGGCACGGTCCACGACTCGAACCTGGGTGCGCTGTTGCGCTGGCTGCGCGACCACTTCTCCCAGGGGAGGCACTACCTGGTGGTCACAGACGGCGACCTGGACGACACGCCGGAGCGGCCGAGTCTCTACCGGGAGCTCTTCGACTCCGTCCTCGAGCCGGTCTCGTGTGGGCCCTCCTGGAGTGAGCTCCCGGGCTTTCTCGAGGGCCTGGCTCCGGGGCCGGGACCCACAGCGGAGGGCGCCCCGCCGCCGCCCGACTTCCCTCCTGCCGTGGCGGCCTACCGCGCCTGGGCGCAGACCCGGCACGCGACGCTCTACATGGTGGGCGTCGGCGCCGGCGACCTCGAGCTCCGCCTGGACGAGGTCTACGTGCCGCTGCGCCTGGCGGCGGGACCGCGGGGATTCCATCGGGGTCTCGCGGGCAAGAGCGGGGTCGAGGAGGCAGGGCCGGGCGAACCCGCCCACGGCCTTCCCGGCGCCGAGGCGGAGGAGCTCGGCCTCGTGGGCGACGGCGACCTGCGGTTGGAGCGCATCCTGCGCATCGCCGAGGCGCAGGGGGGCCGCCACGCCGTGATCCTTGGTGATCCGGGGACCGGCAAGACGACCGCGCTACGCAAGCTCCATCGGGTCTGCTGCGCGCCGGGGGAGGGGCCGCGGCTCGGCCTCGGCCTGCCGGAAGAGACCCTGCCGGTCCTCCTTCGGCTGCGCGCCGTGGAACCCTCCGACCTGGCCGAGGGCCTCGAGAGGGTCATCGGTCGGGAGCTGAAGGGGCAGTCCGAAGACGAGGGCTTCGCCGCCGCCGGACCGGCCCTCTGGGAGCACGGAAGCGTCCTCCTGCTCCTCGACGGGCTCGACGAGATCCCCGCCGCCGGCCACCGGCGGGCCGTCTGCCGCTGGCTCGAGCGGGAGCTGGCCGCGGCGCCCGCGGGTGTTCGCGCGGTGGTCACCACCCGCCGCTCCGGCTGGGACGGTCTGCCCTCCGAGCGCGATCCCCGGCCGGTGGCGGAGCGGGTGGTGCTCGACCCCGGGGTCTTCCAGGCGTTCGACGTCCGGCCCCTGGACCTGCCGCAAATCGCCGCCCTGGCCGGCAAGTGGTTCGACGCCGCCATCGCCGCGGGCGCGGGCTCGGCGGCGAGCCTCGCCGAGGCCCGGGACCACCTGCTGAAGGCCCTGAGGGCTTCGACCTACGCCGGCCACCGCTGGCGCGAGATGGTGTCGAACCCGCTGTTGCTGACCCTGCTGTGCGTGATCAGCGTTCGCGGCAAGGTCCTGCCCCGGGAGCGCACCGAGTTCTACGACGAGTGCCTGACGATGCTCCTGGGGAGCTGGGTCGAGCGGGAGCACGGCGAGACCCCCCCGATCTCCCCGGTCGACGCCCTGGAGCTCCTCCGTCCGGTGGCGTGGCGGCTCCACGAGGACTCGGCGCAGAACGAGATCCACGAAGCCGAGCTCGTGGACCATCTCCAGGAGGGGCTCGAGGCCCGGCGCCGCGACGTGGACCCCTTCGAGCTGGCTGACTGGCTGCACCACCGCGCCGGCGTCCTCACGAGCTTCGGCCCGCACCGGCTCGGCTTCTTCCACCTGGGCGTGCAGGAGTACCTGGCCGCCCTGCACGCGGCCGTGGAAGGGGAGGGGCTCCTCCGCCGCCTGGCCGCGGCGGCGCTCTCCCCGGACACGGGCGAGCGCTGGGACCAGGTCGTCCGCCTGGCCGCCGGTCTTCCCCACGGCCAGGGGGCCTTTGTACCCCTGGCCGAGGCCCTGATCGCCGGTGGCGGCCTGCTCTCCCGTCCGCGACTGATGGAGGAGCTGCTGGACGAGGCCCGCCAGATGGATGTCGGCCCCTTCCTCCCCAAGCTGGAGCCCGGGGCCGAGGTGAGCGAGGAGGAGCGGGCCGCCGCGCTACGCCTGCTGCTGCGGGTGCCGCGGGACGAGCGGCTCCTCGCGGTCGCCGAGGCCCTCCGGGACCGGCCCGGCGACGTCGGCTCCCTGGCCCGCCAGCTCCTGGAGAACGCCCGCCGGGTCTCCGAGGGAGTACCCGGGGTCCGGCGGCCCGTGTTCCTGGTCGTCGGGCCGGCCGCCGAGAGGGCGGGCGGCGAGCTGGTCGACCGGTTGGAGGCGCGGGGCCGGGCCGTCAATCCCGTCCCGACCGCCCGCTGGGAGCACCGCATGAAGGAGATTGAGGAGGCGGGCGCCCTGGCCTTCCTCGGTGGCCCGATGGACCCGCCGTGGGCCGAGGCGGGCATCGCCGGCCTGGTCCGCATCGCCCGCAGGCGAGAGCTGCCTGTCCTGGCTCTGCTCTTGGGAGGCGAGGGGCTCCATGGCTGGCCCGAAGGCCTCGAGCCTCCCGTCGCGGTAGGCCTGCCCGAGGATCTGCAGCCCGGAGCCAGTGGTTCCGACGAGGCCCTGGGAGAGATCGAGGCGGCTTTGCGCGAGGGCGGGTCGCTCGGGAAGAGCCGCGGCGTCCGTCTGGAAGGCACGCCGGTTAGTCTTCGCCTCGAAGGGCAGCCAGCGGTCGTGGAGGCCGGCGGGGGCCCTGCCATCGTGGACGCCGCCCACCCGCCGACGCCCGGCGAGAGCTTCACCGAGCCCCTCACCGGCCTCCGCTTCCTCTGGGTCCCCGGCGGCCGGTTCGAGATGGGAGCCGAGGACATCCGCGACGAAGAGCGGCCGGTTCACCCCGTCCGCGTCTCCCCCTTCTGGTTGGCTGAAACGGCGGTGACCAATGCCCAGTACCGGCGGTTCCTGGAGGCGTGGGAGGACGACGACCGGCCCGAGGAGCCGAGGTTCTGGCGCGACCGGCGCTTCTCGGACGAGGCCCAGCCCGTGGTGGGCGTCTCGTGGCACGACGCCGAGAGGTTCTGCGCCTGGCTCCGGGAGGCCGGAGGCCTCGAGGCGTCGCTGCCGAGCGAGGCGCTGTGGGAGTTCGCGGCCCGGGGAGAGGATGGCCGGCCGTATCCGTGGGGGAAGGAGCTGCCGTCGGAGCGCCGCGCACGATATGGGCAGGAGTTCCAGAGCGGGAGCCCGGCCGCGGTGGGGAGCTATCCGGACGGCGCCGGGCCGTTCGGCCACCTGGACCTGGCGGGGAACGTCTGGGAGTGGTGCCTCGACGTTTGGGACCCCAAGGCATACGAGAAGCGTGCGCCGTCCGGCGAGGCCCTCGACCCGGTCGTCGAGGAGGGGGACGAGGGCAGGCGGGGGCTCCGGGGCGGCGGCTGGAGCTACTCTGCCGAGTACCTGCGGTCGGCCATCCGCAGCAGGTTCCTCGCCAGGCGCCGCAGCGACGGTGTCGGCTTCCGTGTCGCCGTCGCGCCCCCGAGCCCTTGAAGTTCGATCCTTGGGGAGGGTGGGCGCTTCCCGGGGTCCAGGGGCAGAGCCCCTGGCGGCTGTCCTGACGACAGCCTGACAGGAGTGTCGGAAGATCGACAGCGTTGACGATCGGCGGGCGCGGGCATCGACGCATCGGGGAGCCGCCCGCCGGAGGAGGCACGCATGGAGCTCTCGGTCTCCGAGGCCGCTTCCGTCCTCGGCCAGTCGCCGCGCCAGGTGCGCTACGGCATCAAGACAGGCTCGCTTCCCGCGCGCAAGGCCGGCGGCCAGTGGCGCATCGACAGCCGCGACCTGCCGCTCTCCGAGAAGCAGCGAGAGGCTCTCCGAGAGCGCCTCGACGCCGCAGGCCGTGCGCTCGAGGAGGGCCTGACGGCGGCCCGCAAGGCCACCGGCGGCAGCGAGGAGAAGAAGCACTTCTCCGTCACCGACCTCGAGGCGTTCCGCCTGGGGCGGGAGCTCCTTCAGGAGGTGCGGGCGGGCCTCGAGCCGGATGACGCGGCCTGCCGAGGTCTGGAGGCTGCCCTGGTGCACGTCGCCGGCGGCTGCCACTGCTTCCACCCGGCCGACAAGGCGGGCCGCTTCGCCGAGGCGCGGGATCGGGTCTCCGCCACCATCGCCGAGCTCCTGCTCGCGAAGCGAGAGGCGACGGACCGGGAGCTCCGTCTCGAGCTCGCAAGGCGACTGGAGCAGGAACTCCTACCGCGCATCGGCGGGCTCCTGGCACGGCACGAGAAGCGGACGCGGAAGTCTCGCTTCGAGCGCTTCGGCTCGGCTCCCGGTGGCGGCCGGTGAGCCTCGGGTCGCCCCTCTACCGCGACGCCTTGGCACTCTGCGGGGTTCTCCTGGAAGAGCTCGAGGAGGAACGCCCGGGGACCGAGCCCTTCGAGGTGCTGCGGCGGGGGCTCGGCGAGGGAGCACTGGATCTCCTGGGCGACATCTGCCTGGCTCTGTCGGGGCTCGAGCGCCTCTCCGCGCTCGAGTCGGCGGATGCCCGCCTGTGTGTGCTCCGGGGTCGCCTCCAACTCGGCCTGGAGCTGGGCCTCCTGGGAGAGGAGCTGTTCCTCGAGTTGGCGGAGCAGGCCGACACGGTCGGTCGCCAGATCGGGGGCTGGCTGAAGAAGGAACGGAGGCGATGACCGTGCCGTGTCGGCCCTCGCGCCTCCCGGACGGTGGTAGGTTGATCCTCAGGGAGGCCCCGGAAGAAGATTTCGCCAGCATCCAGAGGCTCCGGGGCGGCGGCTGGAACAACTCTGCCGAGAACCTGCGGTCGGCCATCCGCAACAGGAACCACGCCAGGAACCGCAACGACAATGTCGGCTTCCGTGTCGCCGTCGCGCCCCCGAACACGCCGAATCCTCGTCGTGCAGGGGCCTCCCGGGTCTGCTCTCCGGAGCGGGCCGAACCTCCGAGCCCGCCCGTTCTCGTAGGTCGATCGACCGAGCGTCCGGGCGGGCCGCTCATCGAAGGCCCTCCATGAGGCGGCTGGGTGGCCTCTTCGATGAGATGGTCTCCTCGCCGGCTCTCTGGCGAGCCTGGCGGACCTTCCGTCGGGGGAAGCGGGGCCGGTCGTCCGTGCGCTCCTTCGAGGTGGATGCCGAGCGGCACATCCTGCGTCTCCATCGAGAGCTGGCAGTCGGGTCGTACCGGCCGCGGGGTTATCGGCTGCGCCTCATCGTGGAGCCCAAGCGCCGCCTGATCGCTGCGGCGCCGGTGCGCGACCGGGTCGTCCACCACGCGGTACACCAAGCCTTGGCACCGGCCCTCGACCGCCGTCTGGTGGAGCAGACCTACGCCTGCCTGCCGGGCCGGGGCAGCCACCGGGCCGTGCTCGCCTTCCTGGTCGCGCTCCGCCGGTACCGCTGGGCCCTTCAGCTCGATATCCGCCACTACTTCCTGTCGATCCACCGGCCGACGTTGCTGCATCTCATGGAGCGGTCCGTGAAGGACCGGCGGGTGCTGGAGCTCCTGACGGTCATCGCCGAGAGCGGCGAAGGCCTCTATGCCGGGGAAGCGGCCCGCTCGTTCCTGGACCTGGAGATGGGCTTTCCGCCGCCCGGTTGTGGGCTGCCGATCGGCAACCTCACGAGCCAGTGGTGGGGGAACCACTACCTGTCAGGCGCGGACCACTTCGTGCTGCGGGAGTTGCGGGTGGGAGCCTACCAGCGCTACATGGACGACCTGACGCTGTTCGACGATTCGCGCGAGAGGCTGGTCGAGGCGCGGGACCGGTTGGCTCGATGGCTGGGCGAGGAGCGTCGGCTGCGGCTGAAGCGGCCCGACGCCGAGGCGCGGAGGGCGACGGGCGCCTTTAGCTATCTGGGCTACCGGGTCTCCCGGCGTGGCGTCGAGCCGCTACCGGCGGCGCTGGCGAGGGCGCGGCATGCCTTGGGCGAGAGGGTGAGGGCCGGGTCGGTCGATTCGTTGGAGCGGTCCATCGCCTCGGTTCGCGGTTGGCTGGGCTTCCCGCACGGGGGATGACCATGCTGGCCGGGAGCGGTCGGATGTGTCGGTTGGCCTGACGTTCGAGCGACATCACGGTCGGCACCTGCCTGGTGAATCGTCATGGATGTCGGTCGAGCGACGAGATCGTCGACGCGACGGCTTCGACAGCGACCAGGGGCTCCGCCCCTGGACCCGGACAAGCTCCCCGCCCTCGACAAGAATCAAAGATCAAGGGCTCGGGGGCGCGACGGCGACACGGAAGCCGACAAGGCCGAAGCGGAGCCCGGCGGGGCCCCGGAGCGGAGGGCCGACCGCAGGCTCTCGGCAGAGTCGCGCCAGCCGCCGCCCCGGAGCCTCCGAAGGACCTCGCCCTCGTAGTGCTCTCGGAGACCCTCCGGAACCTCCTCGATCGGCACCTCGTCCGAGCACCACTCCCACACGTTCCCGGCCAGGTCGTCGTGGCCCGCGGGACCCCGGCCCCTCGGGTAGAGCCCGACAGGCGTCGGCGCCCCATCGCGACCGCGCTCGAAGTTCGCCCGCTCCTCGTCCGGCTCCTCCGGCCCCCAGGGGTAGTCGCCCACCTTCGCCGTGGCCGCGGCCTGCCACGCGTCGTCGTCGGGCAGCCGAACGTCAATGCCGCGCAGCTCCGAGAGCCGGCGGCAGTAGGCCTCGGCTTCGTACCAGGAGACGCCGGTTACCGGCCGGCTCGGGTGATCGAGCTGCTCGGCCCAGCCCCCGGGCTCCTCCCAGCCTCGCTCCTGCCGCTCGCGCCACCCCTCGTCGCTCCAGGCGTTGCGGTCGTCGTAGCCACCGGTCTCCCAGAAGCGGTGGTACTCGAAGACGGTCACCGGGTAGCGTCCCAGGCGGACGCCGCCGGTGCCGGGGATCTCCAGGAGGTTGTCGACCTCCGGCTCGAGGCGCGGATCGCCCGCGCGGCCCAGGGCCTCGGCGGCGGCGAGCCGGACCTCGAAGGGGACCTGGGCGGCGCCCTCGGCCTCGAAGATCGCCAGGGCCTCCTCGAGGCAGGCCTCGTGGGTCGTGGCGATCTCCGGAGCCGGGCGGTAGTCGAGGACGGTGAGGGGACGCAGCAGCCGGCCGAGCAGGCCGGCGGCGCGGGCGCGGGCGGCGAGGCCGGTCGCCACGTCCGGGTTGCCGGGCGGTGCCCCCAGGGCGACCTCGGTCACCCGGGCCAGGAGCCGGTCGACCCGGCCGACGCCGCCCTCGTCCAGCAGACAGCCGGGGAAGAGGTCGACGATCTCGCGCCACTGGGCGTCCTCGAGGTGCTCCGAGATCACGGGCCACCAGTCCTTCTCGGGGTCGTCGCGGCCGGTCTCCCGCCAGGCGAGCGCCCGGGCGGCCAGGTACTCCTGGAAGGTCAGGTGCCAGAAGCGGAGCTGGGCGCCGGGGAGCTCCTCGACGATGCCGCTGCCGGCTCCCTCGAACAGCAGCCAGCGACGGGCCTCGGCGCGGCGGCCGTCATGGTCGAGATGGGGGTGGCGGCGGGCGACGACCGGCTCGACGGCCGCGATCGCCTCCTCGAGGTCGGCCTGGGAGCGCTTGCCGCGCGGGTCGGCGCTCATGGCCAGCGCCAGGGTCAGGAAGGCCTGCTCGGCGAACAGGTTGTCGAAACCGGCCGCCTTGCGCTGCTCCTCCCGGGACTTGAGGAGCCAGCCGATGACCGCGCCGTAGACCCGTGAGCGGCCCTCGGGCAGCTCGCCCTCGTTCCAGTGGACGACGGCGAGGCAGGTGAGCATGATGGGGTTCGAGGCCATCCGCCGCACCCGCGGGCGGGTGAGGATGGCGGAGGTCAGGGCTTCGCGCTCGTTGCCGGCGGGGCCGGCGGGGAGCTCCTCCGGGTGGGACGCTCCGTGGCTCGGATGCAGCAGGCGGACCCAGTGGTCGATGAAGGTCTCGATCTCGGGCTTGCCGAACGGCTCCACGGTGGCGACCGCGAACCCGAGCTCCTTCAGCTCCTGGGTGAGGAGCGGCCGGCTGGCGACGACGATCGGCCCGGGCCAGCTCTCGCAGGCGTCCCGGAAGATGCCGAAGAGGCGGCCCCGGAGGTCCAGGTCCGCCACCTCGTCGAGGCCGTCCAGCAGCAGCAGGGCGCGGCCCTCCTCCAGAAGCTCCTCGAAGGCGCTGCGGTCGAGGCCGAAGCCGTTGTCGCGGCTGGTGCGCTCGAGAAGCTCGAGGAGCCACCGGCGGTTGTCCCCCAGGTGTTTCGGGGCGTCGTCGGCGGTCAGGAGAGAGGCCAACCTCGCGAGCCGGACGAGGAGGGGGACGGGCGCCGGCTCCAGCGGGTCGAGGCCGAGGTAGGCCTGGCGCCAGCTCCTGCCGCCGGGTCCGGGCCGGCCCAGGTGGTCGCGGGCCAGCATGCAGGCGGTGTAGCGCAGGAAGGTCGTCTTGCCGGCTCCCGGCTGGCCCTCGAGGAGCAGGCGCGGGCGGCCCGGGAGCAGCTTCGGAAGCGCGATCCCCCGGGACGAGGCGCCGAAGCGCCCGAAGACGGCGTCGAAACCGGGGGGCGGACCGGCTCCCGCCGTCTCGCCGAAGGTGGACCGATCCCTGTCCGCGAGGAGCTCGGCGAGGGAGTCGCTGAGGGCGGCCGGGGGCAGCGTCGCGGAGAGCGGCGTGTAGAGCTCCTCGATCGGCAGGTTCAGCGCGCCCCTGGCCCGTCGCACGAGGCCGCCGATCCGCACGTGGTCGGTCTCCCGCACCAGGTTCTCGAGGTAGTTCCCCAGGTCCGGCGGCTCGGCTGCCGCCTCGGCGCCCGGGAGCTCCTTCCTCTCCTCGGCGGAGGCCTTCGAGAGCTCGGCGAGGAAGGCCGGAAGGGCGTCGTGGTCGCACTCGACCGGCTCGATCCGGTCGGCGGAGTGGCGTTTGCGAAGAGTGGCCAGTTCCTTCCTGGGCGCCAGGCGAAAGTGGCCGGGGCGCTGGTTGGGGAAGGCCCGGGTCAGCCAGCGAAAGAGCGCTCCCAGGTTGGGGTCGTCCAGGGTCCCCCCGCACCCGACGAACACCCAGCTCCGGTAGAGGCCCGTGGCCTGTTGCACGGCCTGGAAGGCCTCTTCGCGGGTCAACTGGTCGTAGGAGCGAAGGCCCAGGACGATGCTCTCGGGACGCTTCCAATGGCCGTGGAGGTGGAGGACGCCGGGCTCGGTGCCGCGCAGGACCTCGAGCACGCGCTCCGGTGGGTCCTTCCAGGTGACGGCCGGCGGCCGCGACCCGGTGGCGGCCTCGAGGGCGTCCTCCAGCAGGTCGTCGTAGTTGGTGGTGGCGAGGGGCCCCGGCAGGTCGCCCAGGGCGGCGAGTGCGCCGTCGCGGCCGGCCCGGGCCTCGAACGAGCCCGCGGTGGCCTCGAGCCAGTTGCCGAAGGCGGAGGGGCCCGCGGAGCTCAGCCGGGTGGTGATCTCCTCCGCCACGCTCACCAGCGTGGTGTCGTCGCCCTCGGCGAGGTCCTCGCGCTTGCGCTTCGCCCAGCCTGACGGGAGGCCCTCGAGGTGTCCGGCGCAGTGGTCGATGCCGTGCGCCAGCAGGCCCTTCCACAGCGCCTCGTCGCGACCGGTGGCGCCGAAGGCGATGCCGGCTCCCACCACGACGAGGGTGTCGCGCTGGCGGACGGCTCGGCGGAGACGGTCGAGGTTCGTTTCGGGCATCGGGGGCTGGGGGTGGGGGGCGTTGTTCGAGTTTAGCTTGAGTGGATTTCGGCGTGATCCCCGTGCGAACCACCGATCGCGGGAAGACCCGTCGGCTAGGATCGGAGCCCCCCGCACCCCCCGACAGGAGGAGCCCGCTGCCCGGACGAGACCGAACCTCCGCGCCTCACGGCGCCGGTGCCCGACGCGACGCGCCGGTCTGGGACGACCTGCCGGCCGTCCGGCGACCCGTCTACGGCATCGACGAACGCCCGCCGAGCCTCTGGGAGACGCTGCTCTACGGCTGGCAGCACACGCTGGTCGACATTTCGCCCTTCGTGCTGCCGCTGGCGGTGGCCGCGGCGCTCGGCTTCGGGGCCGGGGAGCAGGCGCGGCTGGTGAACGCCTGTCTGTTCGCCATGGGGATCGCGACGCTGATCCAGACGACGCTGGGCAACCGGTTGCCGATCATCCAGGGTCCGTCGGCGACGCTCACCGGGACGCTGGCGCCGATTGCCGCGCAGGCCGGGGGGCCGGCGATGTGGGGCGGCGCGTTCGTCGGCGGGCTGCTCGAGGCGGCGGTGGGGGGCTCGCGGGTGTTGGGGTCGCTGCGACGGCTGTTCCCGCCAGCGGTGTCGGGGGCGGTGGTGGTGGCGATCGGACTGGCGCTGGGTCGGTTCGCGGTGAGCCTGGCGCTGGGCCCGGGCCGGGGGCTCGATTTCGGGCTGGCCGGGCTGGTGCTGGCACTGATCCTGGCGCTCCAGCTCCTGGGTCGGCGGTGGCTCGGCGGGCTGGTCTCCCGGGGTGCGATCCTGTTCTCGATCCTGGTCGTGGGGGTCGGGGTGGGCTCGGCTCTGGGGGAGGTGGACTGGGGGCTGGTGGCGGCGAAGCCCTGGCTCGGGGTTCCCCGGCTGTTTCCCTACGGCGGCCCCGGCTTCGGCTGGGAGCTCTCGGGGGCGGCGGTGCTGGGTGTCGCGGTGGGCTACTTCGGCTCGATGGTCGAATCCCTGGGAGACTACGCGGCGACCTGCGCGGTGGCGGGGGAGACCTACCGGGTGCGTCACATGGACCGGGGGATCCTGGCCGAGGGGTTGGGCAGCGCCCTGGCGGTCTGCCTCGGTGCCCTGCCGTGCACCAGCTATACGCAGAACATCGGGGTGATCGCCACCACCGGGGTGGCGAGCCGGGTCGTGGTGCGGGTCGCGGCCGGGATCCTGCTGCTCTACGGGCTGTGCCCCAAGCTCGGCGCTCTCCTGGTGGCTTTGCCCCGACCGGTCCTGGGCGGGGTCTTCGTCCTGGTGTGCGGATCGATCGTCGCCTCCGGCGTGCGGCTGTTGGCGGCGGCGCCGGCCACGACGGCCAACGCGACGGTCGTCGGCGTGACGCTGGTGGCCTCCGTGGCGGTACCGGAGGCCGTGGGACGGAGCCTCGGCGCCGAGTGGCTGGCGACGGTGCCGCCGCTGGTCCGCCTGGGGCTCACCAATGGCGTCGTGCTGGCGGTGGTGCTGGCGGTCGGTCTCCACGGTGTGCTGAATCTCCTGCCGGGTGGCGCCGCGAAGGACTCCGCCCCCGGGGAGGTCTGAGGCCGTGGAGACGATCACCGTCCGCGAGGCCCGGCGCCTGGCCGTCGCCCGGGCCGGGCTGCTCTCGCCCGAGCGGACCGGGCTGCCACGCCGGGCCGGCTGGGGCGGCGTCCGCTCGCGGAGGGCCGCTCACGAGGTGATCCGCCGCTTCGGCTTCCTGCAGCTCGACAGCGTTTCGGTCGCGGGGGCGCGGAGCCACGTCATCGTGCTGCTGTCGAGGCTCGAGGGGTTCCCGCCGGCGCTGGGCGAGGAGCTCCTGGCGCCCGGGGAGCCCCTGTTCGAGTACTGGGGCCACGAGGCGAGCTGGTTGCCGCTGGAGCTCTACCCGGTCTTCGAGTTTCGCCGTCGGGAGTACGCTCACCACCCGTGGTGGGGCGACGTGCTGGGGAAGCACCCGCGCGTGGCCGACGAGGTGCGGGGGCGCCTCGAGGCGGAGGGGCCGCTGCGCTCGAGCGTCCGCTCCACCGCGCGCCGATGCGCGGCGAGCCGCCAGGTGGCGACGATCGTCCCCGTCGTCGCCCAGCCGTGACCGGACAGGGCGCGGAGGACGAGCCGTTCGAGCGCCGCCTCGTGCTCCAGTGGCCG
>CAJQNK010000122.1 GCA_905479655.1 uncultured bacterium
GGTGCCGGGGATCGCCGTGGCCATCGCCCTGATCCAGACCTGGTCCCTGGTGCGCGGCGAGTGGTGGTTCCTGGCGCTGGGGCACGTGCTGTACACGGTGCCGCTCCTCCTGCGGGTGCTGCTCCACGCGCTGCGCGGGGAGGGGTTCCGGTTGGAGGAGGCCTCGGCGACGCTGGGCGCCGGCCCCTGGGCGCGCTTCCGCTGGGTCACCTGGCCGCGTCTGCGGCGGCCGGCCAGCGTCGGCGCGCTCATCGTCGCCGCCGTCTCGTGGGGCGAGTTCAACGCCAGCTTCCTGTTGGCGACGCCGCTGAACCAGCCGTTCCCGGCGGCGCTCTACGCCACCTACACCTCCAACAGCTTCGCCGTGTCGTCGGCGGCCACGGTGATCTTCCTGGCGGGGATCCTGCCGCTGCTCGTGGCCGTGGAGTGGCTGGGCCGCGACGATCTCCTCTCCGTCCGGCAGGCGGCCTGAGGAGCGCGCGGTGTCCGGCGTCGCGATCACCGTCCGTGGGCTGGTCGTCCACTACGACGACGAGGCGGCCCTCGACGGCCTCGACCTGGAGGTGCCGTCCGGGGAGATCACCGCCGTCGTCGGTCCCTCGGGGGCGGGCAAGTCGACGCTGCTCCAGATCGTCGCCGGGCTGCTGGAGCCCGACCGCGGCGACGTGCTGTTCGACGGCCGGTCGGTCCTCGGCCTGGCGCCGGAGCGGCGCGATCTCGGCGTCGTGTTCCAGAGCTACGCTCTGTTCCCCCACCTGACGGTCGAGGACAACGTGGCCTTCGGCCTGCGGGTGCGGGGGGGCGGCCGGGCGGAGTCGCGCCGCCGGGTGGCGTCGATCCTGGAGCGGCTGGAGATCGGCCGGCTGGCGCGCCGCCTCCCCAGCCAGCTCTCGGGCGGCGAGCAGCAGCGGGTGGCCCTCGCCCGCGCCCTCGCCTTCGGCCCGCGGGCGGTGTTGTTGGACGAGCCTCTGGCGGCGCTCGACGCCCGGCTGCGCCTCGACCTGCGGGAGGAGCTCCGCCGGCGCCTGACGGAGGCGGGCGTCACCGCGCTCTACGTCACCCACGACCAGGAGGAGGCGATGGCGCTGGGCGACCGGGTCGCGGTGCTGGCGGCGGGACGCCTCGAGCAGGTCGGGTCGCCGGAGGAGCTGTACCACCGGCCGGCTTCCCGCTTCGTGGCGGAGTTCGTGGGCGAGGCGAGCTTTCTCGAGGCGGGTTGGGAGCCGGCGGCCGGCGGCGGGCGCCTCGAGACGGTGCTCGGGGAACTGGTCGCGGAGCGGTCGGCCCGGTCGCGGCTTCCCGCGGCGTCCGGTCGGGTCACCCTCATGGTCCGCCCGGAGGCGATCCGGCCGTCGTCCGGCTCCGAGCGGCCGACGGGCAACGGCGTCGTCTTTCGGGCCAGGCCGATCGAGTCGACGTTTCTCGGCGGGCGCTGGCGCGTCGTCCTCGTCGCCGAGGCCGGGCCGACGCTGGAGGCCGACCTGCCGGGTCGGGAGCCGCCCCCGGAAGGCGCGTCGCTGTGGACCGTCGCGGCGGAGGACCTGGTGCCCGTCGCTCACGCTCGCGGGTCGGCTTCCTGACGACGGGGCGGGGCGGGACCGCGGGTCGGCTCGGTTAGAATGAAGCACCATCTCCCCGGAAACTGGAGGATTCGCCGATGTCGCCTCGTCCGCTCCCGGCCCTGTCCGCGGCGCTGCTGGTTCTGCTCGCCGCCTGCCCGTCCATGGCGGGTGAGCCCGTGCCCGCCGAGCTCGCCGTCGACCACCTGGGGGTCGGGGTTGCCGACCTCGACGGTGGCCGCCGGGGAGGAGCCGAAGCTGTCGTTCACCGTCCGCTGCCCGGGCGGTGAGCTGGTGTTCTGACGGTCACTGGGGCCTGTCCAGGCCCGGAGAGGAGAGTCGCATGGCCAAGGTGCTCGGAGTCGGCGGAGTGTTCTTCAAGGCGCAGGATCGGGAGGCGCTGGGGGAGTGGTACGGGCGCTGGTTGGGTGTCCCCTGGACGCAGTGGGGCGCCGCCTTCCGGCCGCAGGCGATGCCCGCCGACGCCTGGACGGCCTGGGGGCCCTTCGCGGCGGACACGAAGTACTTCGACCCGTCGAAGAAGGAGCTGATGTTCAACCTCGTCGTCGACGACCTCGATGGCGCGCTGGCCCAGGTCGTCGAGGGTGGCGCCGAGCTCGTCGACGAGATCGGCGAGGAGGAGTACGGCCGGTTCGGCTGGTTCCTGGACCCCGAGGGCAACAAGGTGGAGCTCTGGGAGCCGGCCGCGGGGGCGTGGCGGATCGTGACGGGGACGGACGAGGAGGAGTAGTCGGTCCGCCGGACCGTCGGGCCCCGGGAGAGGGCGCCTCGTCACCGGGGGGAGTGCACTCCGTCCCGCGTCGCGGGCGGGGCACAACTTCCGGCGCGGGTTGCCGTACAAACCGGTGTCCGCTTCCTCTTCCGCCTCAACTCCCGCCTCCCGAGCCCCCCGGTCCGCCGGGGGGCTTCTCTCCTTCAGGGGTCGGCGAGAGAGGTGGGCCCTGAGGCAACCCGCGGCAGCCCGTCAGGAACCCTCGGTCTCGCCCTCCCGCTCCCCGTTCCGCCCCGCGCCCAGCCAGTCGCCGACCTCGGAGTCGAGGTGGACGTCGAGCTGCGGGAAGGCGATGGTGACGTCCTTGTCCCGGAACGCCCACCAGATCGCCTCGTGGAGCTCGGAGCGGGTGCGGCGGGTGCGCCAGGGGTCGTCGACCCAGACGGAGACCTCGAAGAGAACGGCGGAGTCGCCGAACTCGGTCATGAGGATCAGCGGGTCCTTCGTGGCGATCCGCTTGGGGAGCTGGACGGCCACCGACTCGAGGGTGCGGCGCACGAGCGCCATGTCGGAGCCGTAGGTGACGCCGACCGGCACCCGCACGCGGTAGACCGAGTCCCGCAGCGTGAAGTTCTTCACGGCCGACTGCACCAGCGTGCTGTTGGGGATGATGATGTTCTCGGAGTCGCGGGTGTGGGCGATCGTGGCCCGGATGCCCATCCGCTCGACGCGCACGAACTGGCCCTCGACCTCCAGGATGTCTCCGGGCTTGATCGAGCGCTCGCCCAGGAGGATGAGGCCCGACACGAAGTTCTCGGCGATGTTGCGCATGGCGAAGCCGACGCCCACCGCGAACATGGCGCCCGCCGCGAACAGAGCCGAGATGTTGAGCCCGATGGTGTCGAGTGCGATGGCCAGCCCGGAGGCCAGCACCCCGTAGTGGACGAGGCGCTGGAAGACCGCCACCGTCCCCTCCTGGCCCACCCCGCGGAAGTTCGCCGCCTTGCCGATGGCCCGGCGCAACACCCAGGAGAGAGCGATCGTGAGGAGCACCACGAGCGCGATGACGACCAGCGTCGCGACGCTCACGGTGGTGCCGCCGATCGAGAAGAGGTCGAACTGGGGCAGGCTCGCGTCGAGCTCGCGGAGCGGGTTCTCGAGCTGGAGCGTCGGGTGGCTCGGCGGGTTCGGCATGCGCACCTAGTCTGCCACGGGCGGCTCGCCCGGTGCGGACAAGGGGGTCGGGGGCCCTTGGCCCGGAAGCTCCGAGCGGACCTCGAGGAGCGCGCCGTCGGCTCGCCGCGCGCCGGTCGAGCCGATCACCGCGGCGCCGGTCGCCCCGGCGGCGACGAGGGACCGTACGGTCTCCGCGGCCCTCTCTGCCGCCGCGTCGAACAGGATCCCGCCGGAAGTCTGAGGGTCGAACAGCAGGGCGAGCCGGGGGTCGTCCACCGCCTCCGGCGCGATCGCCAGCCCCTTCAGGGCGCGGGCGTTCTCCTCGTGGAAGGTGCTGCGCAGCCCCAGCGCCAGAAGCTCGAGGGCGCCGGGGAGCGCCGGGAGCGCGGCGAGGGAGAGGGTCGCGCCGACGCCGCTCGAACGCAGCATCGCCCCCAGGTGTCCGACCAGGCCGAAACCCGTGACGTCGGTGGCGGCCCGCGCCCCGGCCCGCCGCGCGACCTCGACGTCGCCGCGGTTCGGGCGCGTCATGACCTCGAGGGCCACCGCCAGCCACGGGCCGCGGGCTCGCCCCTGCATGTCGGCGTGGAACAGGACGCCCGTGCCCAGGGGCTTCGTGAGGATCAGGGCGCGGTCCGGTCGCAGCCGGTCGTGGGTCAGGAGGTCGCTCGCGTCGGCGGTCGTGCCCTGGACGGCGAAGCCCACGGCGAGCTCGGAGCCGCTCGTGGTGTGGCCGCCCACCAGCGCGACGCCGAGCTCGTCGAACGCCGCCCGGGCCCCCGCGAGGACCTGGAACAGCGTCTCCTCCGCCTCCGTCTCGCCGGCGGCCTCGGGGATCGTCACCAGCGCTTGGGCCCAGCGGGCCTCGACGCCCTTCACCTCCAGGTCCGACAGGGCGTTGACCGCTGCCACCCGGCCCACCGTCCAAGGGTCGTCCGTGAAGGCCTTGAAGAGATCCACCGTCAGCGCCACGTCGTCGCCCGCCGGCGTGCGCACCACGGCGGCGTCGTCCGCGTCGGCCAGGCCCACGATCACCGAGGGCGCCTCGCCGGCCGGATCGAGTCGCCCGAGGGCCCGTTCGAGGACGGTCTGGCCGACCTTCGCGGCGCAGCCGCCGCACAGCATGGGGTCCGCGTCGTCCATGACCGCGCCGTCGGCGAACTCCGGGGCTTCGCGGCCCCCGGCGTCGAGCACCTGGAAGCGGCGCATGAACCGGCGGTCGATCCAGTCCTTCAAGCCCATCACCCAGCGACCGCCGAAGACCAGGCCCCGCTTCGTGCCCAGGGCCTCGCCGTCTCCCAGGTTGAGCAGGGTGAGGAAGTCGCTCTGCGGCTCGTAGCTCTCGAGCTTCTCGCCGGCCAGGGCCGCCCGCAGGTTGCGGGTGAGGACGGGTCCCTGGCGCACCGCGTAGACGCCGGCCTTCGGAGTCGCGGGGTGCTCCTCCAGGGTCGCGCAGTCTCCCACCGCGAACAGCTCGTCGTGACCCCGCACCTGGAGCGTCGGCCGGGTCCAGACGAAGCCCCGATCGTCGGTGGGGAGGCCGGACCGGGCGAAGACCGGGTGGCTCACGGCCCCCGTGACCCAGACGAGGGCGCCGCACGGGAGCGTCGAGCCGTCGTCCAGGTGCACCGAGCCGGCCTCCGCCGCTACCACCTTGCGACCCAGAAGCCGCTCGATCCCGCGCGCCTCGGCCTCGGCCTCCAGGCGCCGGGAGAGCCGCCGCGGGTAGCCTTCGACCAGCCGCGGGCCGCCGTGGACCAGGATCGTCCGGGGCGGGCCCACCCCGGCTTCGATGAGCCGCTGGTGCAGCGTGAAGGCGAGCTCGACGCCCCCGGCGCCGCCGCCCACCACCACCACCGGTCCGGGCCGTTCCCGGAGCCGCTCGGCGACCTCCGGAAGACGGCCGACCAGCCGGCTGATCGGCCGAGTGGGCAGGGCGTGCTCCCGGACCCCCGGGGTGTCCAGGCCGGCGACTGTGGAGCCGATGTCGATCGACGCGAGGTCGTAGGCCACCGGCGCGCGGCCCTCGACCTCGATCCGGCGTCTCTCGGCGTCGATCGAGAGCGCAGGCGAGAGGATCACCCGGGCGCCGGCCCGCCGTGCCAGGGGCACGACGTCGATCTCGAGCTCCTTCGCCCGGTACTGTCCGGCCACATAGCCGGGCACCATCCCCGAGTAGATGGCGACGGGCTGGTCGACCACCAGGGTCAGCCGCGCGCCCGCCGGCCGCTCCATCATGAAGGCCCGCAACACCTGGACGTGGGAGTGCCCGCCGCCGACCAGCACGAGCTCCTTCGTCGACGACGGCGCCATGGCGGGATTGTACCGTCCGGAACCACAAGGGGTAGAAGGGGGGGCGGCCGCGCCCCGCTCGTCTGAGTGCTCGCGTCCGTGTCATTTGGAATTCCTTCGGATTCCCTTCGGATCTCGAGTTGACGGGCGGTGTCTGCAGGGTCGCCCGCCGGCAGCGGCGGAGATCCCGGGCGTCGAGCTGAGCTTCGACGACGGGCCGGACGGCAGTAACGACGACACGTGCGACGACGTGCCCCCAGGACTGGACTGCTACCCGCTTCGGAACACCGCCGCGGAGGGTCCTGATGACGAGCCATTCGAGCCCGGCGGGCCTCAACTCGACATCACGATGGAGGGCAACGCGACGCGGACGTACATGGGCGACCTGAACCCCAAGTACGGCCGTGCACTCGAGCTGACGGGAGGATCCGACGCAATCAAGGTGACCAACCTCTACGCCACCTACGACACTCCCGATCTTTACGCCTGGTGGGACCTCGACGACAGCACGGGCGGGACCTTCTGGAAAGAGGAGTGCCGGTTCGTCGTTGGCCTAACCGCGAACAACGAGATCTTCGTGGACATCTTCCGGCCCGATTGCGTGACGGTCGACCGCTTCTTGTCGAACGTCTTCTGGCCCAACACCACTGACTGGCACCACTTGACCGTTCATCAGTTTGTCGATCAGGGGCCTCAGTATCGGTTCGGCCTCTCGATCGACTTCGGGCCTGTCACCGCCGTTGCGACCAACCCACCGTCAAGCGAACTCCCTTCGTCCGTCTACTTCGGACAGGGAATAGACGGCCGTGTCGACGAGCTGCAAGCCGCCAAGTTTGCACCCGGGCCGGAAGCGTTCTTTGACTACGACGACGCCTACTGTGGCCTTAGCGCCGGGACCAACACCCGGTGTGAGGAGAAGGTAGCGATCGCTGACGGCGACAAGCTCGTATACATGGAGTGGGACGTGCCAGTGCGGTACAAGGTGATCTACGATCAGGTTCGCTGTACCGACCTCACGCCATGCAAGGTCGTCTTCGCCCTGAGTGGCGGTGCAAGCTGTGCCGACAACTACCCCCAGCAAGATGGACTACTCGACAAGATTGTCGAACTCGATGCTACGCCCGACCCAGGTCTGGCGGTAGTGGCAGTCGACCCGATCTGCTGGGCCTTCGAGTTCGATAGTTACCCCGACGAGGTTACCCAGATGTTGGCCGTCAAGGCCGATCTGGCCTCCGAGGACTATCTCGACCTAAGCGGCGAGTACTTCGCTACCGGCTGCAG